>JAPLZA010000066.1:4014-13502 GCA_026395275.1 Candidatus Staskawiczbacteria bacterium
GCTCTAAAGCTCATTCTCTTTCCTCCGCCGGTAACTCTGGTAACTCTGGCTAAATCTAAAAGTTTTGTTTGAAATTCATCTTTTGGTCTGTCTTTTCCAAATCCTCCACCCCTTCCAAAACCCGGTTTTCTTTGGCCGCCAAAACCACCACGACCTCTTTGTCCTCGTGAATCTCCCTGAGCTGGAGCGCCCTTAGGGCTGTCTTGTCCGGTAGGAATTGGTACAAAACCATCATTTGGTTTTGATGCCACAGGATTTTCTTTTGGTATTTCTTTTTTTATTTCGTCTGCCATAATATTTAGATATTAAAATTAAAATACTAATCCTCCCTCTCTGGCTCCATCAGCCAATGCTTTTATTCTGCCGTGATAAATAGTTCCACCCCTGTCAAAAATAACTTTTCCAATTTTGGCCTCAACGGCTTTTTTAGCTATTAATTTCCCGACCTGTTTTGAAACTTCGGACTTTTTTTCTCCTTTCTTTGCTTTAATTTCTTTATCAGAAGCTGACATTAAAATCTTTGCCTTGTCGTCATCAACTAATTGAGCATAAATATGCTGGTTTGATCTGAAAACAAAAAGTCTTGGCCTGTCCTTTGTGCCATGCATATTCATCCTTATTTTTTTATGTCTCCTTATTCTTTTTTCTGTTTTTACTGACATGTTTTTATAAATTATTTAGATGCGACAACTTTTTTACCTTCTTTTCTTCTAATCTTTTCTCCTTGATATTTAATTCCTTTTCCTTTATAAGGTTCTGCTTTTTTCTGTATTCTAATTAATGCTGCCATGTGTCCAACTCTTTCTTTGTCGGCTCCGGAGACAGTAATAACGTTTTTCTCAACTAAAAAGCTTACTCCTGGTATTTTTGCAATTTTAATAGGATTTGTAAATCCAAGGTTTAAAACCAAATTGTCTCCTTCAACGTTGGCTTTAAAACCAACTCCTTCAATTTCTAATTTTTTGTTAAAACCAACGCTCACTCCTGTGACCATATTAGATATTAAAGCTCTGTACAATCCCCACAATCCCCTGCCTCTCTTTGAAAGTTTTGCTTTTGGAGAAACAAAAATCTTATTGTCTTTTATTTCAACTTTAATTTCAGGATGTATAACCTGCTTTAATTCTCCCTTTGGACCTTTAACCGTAATTTCTTTTTCATCGCTTACTACGGTTACTCCTTGAGGAACTTCTATTAATTTTTTTCCAATTCTTGACATAGTTTTAATAAAATTACCAAATTTGGCAGATTATTTCTCCGCCTAATTTTTGGTGTCTCGCTTCTTTATTTGTCATAAGACCTTTTGATGTTGAAACTATAGACATTCCAAATCCTCCGCGCACTCTTTTAATTTCAGCAAACCCCTGATAAATCCTTTGTCCTGGCTTTGAAATTCTTTTAAATCCTGCTATTGCTGGAATCTCACTATTGTATTTTAAAGTAATTTTAAGAATCTTGTTCTTATCTTTTGCTACCTTTTTTACTTCTCCAACAAATCCTTCTTTCGATAAAATCATTGCGATTTCATTTTTTATTTTTGATAAAGGAACAGAAACCTCTGTCTTGCCGACAGCTTCTGCATTCTTTATTTGATTTAACATATCTGTTATTGGGTCTGTCATGTTATTGTTACCAAGAAGATTTTTTAATTCCTGGAATTTCTCCTTTATTTGCTAATTCTCTAAAACAAATTCTGCAAAGACCAAAAGCTCTCATAAAACCGTGCCTTCTTCCACATTTAAAACAGCGCCTAATCTTCCTGCTAGGATATTTCGGCTTCATTTTTGCTTTTGCTTCTTGTGATGTCTTAGCCATGGTTTTAGATTATTTTACTTCCCTCATTGGGAATCCTAATAATTTATATAATTCTAATCCTTCTTCTTTGCTTTTTGCATTTGTTACAACCGTTATTTCCAATCCAAAAATTGTTTTTTCTTTTTCTGTAAAAATTTCCGGGAAAGAAATGTGTTCCTTAAATCCAATAGAAAAATTACCATTCTTATCTATTGATTTAGGATCAAGTCCTTTAAAGTCGCGTGACCTTGGCAAAGAAAGATAAATAAATCTTTCCAAAAAGTCCCACATTCTGCTCTTTCTTAAAGTAACAACCGCTGCAATTTCTAATCCTTCCCTTAATTTGAATCCGGCAATTGACTTTCTTGATTTTACCAAGCTTGTTTTCTGGCCGGCAATTAAAGACAAATCTTGCATTATAAGATTAAATATTTTCTCTCTTTCTGATGCAGATTTTCCAACAACTGCTTTACCAAATGAACTATTTAAAACCACTTTCCTTATTGAAGGAACCGCCATTCTGTTTTTGTACCCCAACTTTTTCATCATCTCGGGCACTACTTCTTTATTGTATTTTTCTTTTAAGCTTTGCATATTATAAATTAAGGCACTACTTCTTTATTGTATTTTTCTTTTAAGCTTTGCATATTATAAATTAAATTTCCTGTTTGCACTTTTTGCAAATTCTTTTTTTAATATCTTTATCAATTGTATATCCAACTCTTGTGGCTTTTCCGCATTTAGGACAAATGACTTTAACGTTGGAAATATCTAAAACTGCAGGAATTTCAACAACTTGGCCTTTTTCTCCATCTCTCTTTGGCCTAACGTGTTTTTTCTTTAAATTAATTCCTTCAACCAAAACCTTCAAATCTTTTGGCAAAGATCTCATTATTTTCCCTGTCCTGCCCTTGTCTTTCCCTGCTATTATTAATACGTTGTCGCCTTTTTTAACTTTCATGTTATGTATTTATTAAAGTAATTCCGAAGCCATCATGGCTATTGTTGTAAAACCTTTATCTTTTATTTCTTTTGCTGCAGGCCCTAAAATTCTAGACCCCTTTGGTTCTTTCCCGTCTCCTAAAATTACAGCGGCGTTATCGTCAAATCTTATATAAGAACCATCTGCTCGCTTAAATTCTTTTCTTTGTCTTATAATAACTGCTTTTACTTTGTCGTGCTTTTTAACCAATTTCCTGGGTTCTGCTTTTTTTACAGCACAAACAACAATCTCTCCTAATTGAGCGTACTTTTTTCTTGTTCCTCCCGGAACGTTGATAACTTGGATAATTTTTGCTCCGGAGTTATCAGCGACTTTTAACATTGCTCTTGGCTGTATCATATTATTATTCTAAATCTTTTTAATAACTATCCAATTTTTATCCTTCGACATTGGTTTGGTTTCTTCTATCACAACCTTATCTCCCACGTGATATTGTCTGGTTTCGTCGTGAGCTTTAAATCTTTTGTGGGTTTTGTATCTTCTTTTATATTTTGGGTGTTCTTTTATTGATTCCACTTCAACCACAACTGTCTTCTGCATTTTATCTGAAACCACAATTCCTTGTAATAATTTTTTAGACATTTTTGGTTTCTTTAATTATGGTTAATATTCTTGCTATCTCTTTTTTGGAATTATTAATTTCCTTAACATTCTTTAATTTCCCGGATGAAAATTTAAATCTAAGATCGCTAAGCTTTTTTGTAAGCTCTTGTACGCTCTTCTCTAATTCTTTCATATTTCTTTTTCTTAATTCAGCTGTTTTCATAGTCGTGTTAGATGTTATCTTTCTTAACAAATTTTGTCTTAATAGGCAATTTATTACCAGCTCCTTCTAAAGCTTCCTTGGCAACCTCTTCTTTCAATCCGTCTAATTCAAAAATTATTCTTCCCGGTCTTATTGCATAAACATAGTGGTCAACTCCTCCTTTTCCACCTCCCATTCCAACTTCAGCTCCCTTAAATGTAACCGGCTTATCTGGAAAAACCCTAATCCAAAGCTTTCCTCCTTTTTTCAAATATCTTATAATATAGCGTCTTGCTGCTTCAAGCTGTCTTGCTGTTATCCATTTTGTATCTAAAGCCTTTAATCCAAAGCTGCCAAAATTAACATCAGTTGCCCTGTTTTCAACTCCCTTCGAAACAGCCTTGTGCCATTTCCTGTGTTTAACTTTTTTCGGCATTAATATACTCATGTTTTTTTCTATTCAAATTTATCTCCTTTATATATCCAAACCTTTATTCCAATTTTTCCATATGTACACTGAGCTTCGTCGTGCGCATAATCAATGTCAGCTCTAATGGTATTTCTTGGCATTTGGCCTTGTCCCAACCATTCACGTCTGGCAATTTCAATTCCATTTAATCTTCCGGCAACTTCCATTCTTATTCCTTTTACTTCTCTGTTTGTAATAACCCTTTCAATGGATTTTTTCAAAACCTGCCTAAATGGCATACGTTTTTCAATTTGCTGAGCAGCCATTTGAGCCACCAAAGCAGCGCAAATCCATGGATTTTTTACTTCTCTAATTTCTAATTTTATTTCTCTTATTTTTTTATTTTTCAGTTTTCTCTGTATTTTATTCTCTACTTCTTTTTTCAAAACTTCTATTCCTGTTCCGCCTCTTCCAATAATCAAACCGGGTCTTGCTGTTTCAATTATAACATTAACTTTATTTGCTGAATGTTCTATTTGTATATTGGCAACCGATGCTTCTATCAATTTTTTCCTCAAAAAGTCTTTAATTAAAAAGTCTTCCTCCAAAAACTGAGGCATTTTTCTACCATAAAACCCACGGATATTCCAATCTTCTGTTCCTTTTATTCTAAATGATTTTGGGTGGACTTTGTGTGCCATATAATAATATTATTTTTTTGTTGTTTTCCTTGTTTTTTTAACTTCTTTTTTTGCTGCCTTTATCTCCGGCTGTGCTTTTATTTCTTTCAAGGCTGATTTTTTATCTTCCTTTTTAGCATTAGGATTTTTGTCAGATAATGTGAGCACAATATGTGAAGATCTCTTTATAATAGGATATGCTCTTCCGCGAGACATTGGGTGCCATCTCTTCAATTTTGGTCCTTCGTCAACAGTAATTTTAGAAATAAATAAATTTGTTTCGTCTATTTTTAAATCGTTTCTTGCTGTGGCCAAAGCTGAATTCAAAAGCTTTGAAACATTCCTTGCTGATTTATTAACTGTAAACAAAAGTAAAGACTGTGCTTCTGACACTTTTTTCCCGCGGACCAAGTCAACAACTTGTCTGACTTTCCTTGGTGCTGTTCTTAAATTTGATAACTTTACTTTTATTTCCATGTTATTGTTTTATTTTTTAGCTGCGGGCTTTGCTGCCGGAACTGCTGCAACCTTTGCCGCTTCTTTTTGTTCTGCTCCTGCTTCTATTTCTCTCTGCATTTTGCCTCCATGTCTTGAAAACTTCGTTGTAGGTGAAAATTCCCCTAATTTATGTCCTACCATATCTTCTGAAACATAAACTGCAACGAATTCTTTTCCGTTGTGCACACCAAATGTATGTCCCACCATTTCCGGAGATATTGTAGAATGCCTTGCCCAGGTTTTAATAATCTTTTTCTCATCTTTCCTCAAGGCTAAAACCTTTTCAAGCAATTTTGGGTCGATATATGGTCCTTTTTTTAAACTTCTTGACATAGTGTATTTATTATTTCTTTCTTCTGCTAATAATTACTTTACTTGACCACTTTCTTGTATTTCTTGTTTTAACTCCCAATGCCGGTCTTCCCCATGGAGTCTTCGGATGTTTTAAACCAATTGGTTGCCTGCCTTCTCCTCCGCCGTGTGGATGATCAACTGGGTTCATAGCTGAACCTCTAACGTGTGGCCTTCTGCCTTTGTGTCTGGATAATCCGGCTTTTCCTAATCTATAAAATCTGTTTTCAGGATTTGAAACCATACCCAATGAAGCAAAACAGTCTCCCTTAAACATTCTAATTTCGCTAGATGGCATCTTTAAGTTTACGTGATCTCCGTCATGAGCTAAAACCTGAGCTGAGGCTCCTGCTGATCTTACAATAATTCCTCCTTTTCCTGGTTCTAATTCAACATTATAAACGTTTGTTCCAACCGGAATATTTTTTAATTTTGTTCTGTTACCCGGAGTTAAGGGAGCCTTCTCTGAAAAAATAATTTCTTCTCCAACTTTCAAATTCTGAGGAGCTATCATGTATTGCTTCTTGGCATCTTTGTACTGTATTAAAGCAATAAATGCTGTTCTATTTGGATCATACTCTAAAGCAATAACTTTTGCGGGCGCATCAATTCTTGTTTGTGAAAATTCAATAACTCTATAAAGCTTCTTAACTCCGCCACCTTTATGTCTTGTTGTAATTCTTCCTGTGGAAGCTGATCTTCCAACATTTCTTTTAACGTATTTCAAAAGACTTTTCTCTGGCCCTTTCTTGGTAAGTTGCGAGAAATCTATCTTTGTCATTCCTCTCTGTGCGGGTGTTGTTGGTTTATAAAATTTCATGTTACAAAATTTCTATTTTTTGACCTTCTTTTATTTTAACAACTGCTTTTTTATATGCTTTTCTAAATCCTTCTGTCCTTCCTAGTCTTCTCTTTTTTGCCGGAATTTTTATCATATTTACAGATAATACGTTTACGCCATAAATCCCCTCTACTGCATTTTTAACTTCATTTTTATTATAATTTGGAGAAACTTCAAATACATACTGGTCTTTTTCCGATAAATAAGTTGCTTTTTCAGATATATGGGGCTGTTTTATGGCTTCATATGAAAATTTAGCATTCTTTATTTTTGGTGCGACAACTGTTGTTTTCACTTTTGACTTTTCAATCTTTTTTTCTGCTTTTACAGCTGAAACCTTTGCCGGTTTCTTTTCGGTTTTCTTTGACTTTTCTGCGCTTTTTTTATTTTTTAAAAAATCTAATAATGCCATATTATTTACTTAGCGAATGTGCTTTCAATTGTTTTAATGCTTTCTTTTGTCAGTAACAAATACTTATGGCTCAATAACTCTAAAACATTCAAATTTCTTGCTTCTTCAATAAATGTCTTTTTTATATTTCTAGCTGCCATGAATATTTTTTTATCGTAGCTTGGCAATGCAATCAATGTGGCCTGGCTGCTGCATGGTAATTTTGACAAAGAAGTTGCCATTTCTTTTGTCTTTCCTTTCTCTAATTCAATCTTATCTAAAACTATTAATTGTTTATTTTTAACTTTATCAGATAAAATCATAAATAAAGCTTTTCTCCTCATTTTTTTAGGAATTTCTCTTTCAAAAATTCTTTCTGTTCTTGGGCCATGCGTGACTCCGAGAGCGGATTGAGCCGTGTCTTGCGCGTCCTGTGCCTTTCTGGCGCCATGGCTTTTTGCCTCCGCCTCTTACTTCTCCTCTTGTTTTTGTATGAGCTGAAATTTGTCTTTTGTTTGCTGACAAAGAAACTGCTATTTGGTGCACTAAATCAGCATTGAATTCAACTTCAAAAATATCCTTGGGCAAGGTTATTGATCCCGTGACTTCTCCTTTCTGATTGTATAAATCAGTTTTCATAATTAACCTTTAATTTCCAGCAAAGTTCTCCTTGTTCCCGGAACTGCGCCTTTAATTACTAATAAATTATTATCTTTATCAACTTTCATTATTTTTAAATTTTTGACGGTAACCTGTTCAAATCCCATGCGTCCAGGCATTTTTCTTCCTTTTCTAACGTGCTGAGGAAACCTCATACCGGTTGAACCGATTGTCCTATGTTCGTGCTTAACTCCGTGAGTAGCATTTCTTCCGGACATTCCGTGTCTTTTTACTCCGCCTTGGAATCCTTTTCCTTTTGAAATTCCAACAACTTTTACAATTTGTCCTTCCTGAAATCCGGAAACATTTATTTCATCTCCAACGTTTGCTGTTTCAACTGGTTGCCCTTGAGCTGCTCTATATTCTTTAATAAATTTATACTCTTTACCTTTCATTGTCTTGCCAATTTTACTTTTCTTTTCTATTTTCTCTAATCCAACCTGTAAGGCGTGGTATCCATCTTTTTCTATACTCTTTTTTTGTAAAACATAACAAGGTCCGGCCACAACTAAAGTCACTGGTGTTAATTTACCATTTTTATCGAACATCTGGGACATTCCAATTTTGTGACCTAATATATATTTCATATTAACTAAAAATGGGCTATGCCCATTTTGATTCTGGCAATGTTGTTATTCCAAGACATTATTAATGTCCTGAAAAAGTTAACTATGCGAATTAACTGTATTTGTTTATTGTAATGCTTATGCTACTAAATTTTAATCGTGATGTCAACACCTGAAGGTAAGTTCAAATCTCTCAACGATTCTATAATTTCCGGGTTAGGATTTATAATATCAATAATTCTTTTGTGAACTCTCATTTCAAATTGCTCTCTGGCGTTTTTGTGCACGAAAGATGACCTGTTTACGGTATATTTTAGAATTTCTGTTGGCAAAGGCACCGGCCCTAAAACTTCTGCTCCAAACCTATTTGCAATATCAATTATTTGTCTGGCAGAATTATCAATTATTTTGTGGTCGTATGCTCTAAGCTTTATGCGAAGTTTAAGTCCCGTTTCCGGGACAGGGTGCCCTTTGGGCGCTTCTTCCTTTTTGGTTACCTTTTTAGCAACCGGTTTTTTAACAGTAGTAGTTTTTTTAGTAGCGGGCATTGGTCTTTACTTGATTATCTTTGTTACAACTCCTGATCCGACTGTTTTTCCTCCTTCTCTAATAGCAAATTTACCTTTTTCTTCCAAAGCAATTGGAGCAATCAATTTGACTGTGAAGCTGGCTGTGTCGCCTGGCATTACCATTTCTGTACCGGCGGGCAAAGTTACGTCACCAGTAATATCAGATGTTCCAATGTAAAGCTGTGGCTTATATCCTGAGAAGAACGGAGTGTGTCTTCCTCCTTCATCTTTTGACAAGACATAAACTTCTGCCATAAATTCTGTGTGAGGAGTAATTGATCCTGGTTTTGCAATAACTTGTCCTCTTTCAATATCTTCTTTTTTCAATCCTCTTAACAAAATTCCAACGTTGTCTCCAGCATTTCCTTGCTCCAATGATTTTTGGAACATTTCAACTGAAACAACAACTGTTTTTTGTGTTGGCCTAATACCAACTATTTCAACTTCGTCGTTTGGTTTGATAACTCCTCTGGAAATTCTTCCGGTTGCAACTGTTCCTCTTCCTTCAATAGAGAATACGTCTTCAATCGCCATAGAAAATGGCTTGTCTAATTCTCTCTTTGGTTCAGGAATATAATTGTCACAGGCATCCATTAGTTCAATAATTGGTTTTACAGCTGCATCATCTGCTGAAGTTGCTTCTAATGCTTTTGTAGCCGAGCCTCTTATAATAGGAGTTTCATCTCCCGGGAAACCGTTTTTCTTTAATAATTCCCTGACCTCTGATTCAACCAAATCCAAAATTTCTGGGTCGTCAACCATATCGCACTTGTTCATGAATACAACCAATGATGGCAAACCAACTTGTCTGGCCAATAAAATGTGTTCTTTTGTTTGAGGCATTGGTCCATCTGGTGCGGAAACAACCAAAACTCCGCCGTCCATTTGAGCAGCTCCTGTAATCATGTTTTTGATGTAGTCAGCGTGTCCTGGGCAGTCAATCCATGCATAGTGCCTTTTTGCTGTTTCAAATTCCAAGTG
>JAPLZA010000004.1 GCA_026395275.1 Candidatus Staskawiczbacteria bacterium
AGCTGATTCTTAAGTTTGACCAATCCAGCAACAGCAAAACGTCCGGCCTTTTTGCGGGCTTCTTTCTTCCGAACGAGTCTGCAAAAAGTCTTCTGTTCATTTTTTCCTTCGATCTCCTCCCTCTTAGGTTTTTAACGAGCGACACTTTTATCTGTATTTTCGTACATTACCAAATAATATTTTTTTTGTCAATATATAATAATAATAAAATAAAAGCCCCGCAACAGGGGGCTTGTATTTTATTGAGAAATTATTTTGTTGCCAGTTTTAAGCTCATTCTGTGGTCTTTCGGCTCAATCAGTAAAACCTCAAAGTTGTAAGTCTCGCCGATTTTCATTTGCTCTTCCATTTTTTCTTTTGATTCAAATTCGGAAATGTGGCAAAGTCCGCGGATTTTTGGCATTATTTCCACAAATGCTCCAAAGGCTGAAAACTTGGTAACTTTTCCTTTTATCATGTCGCCCTTTTTGTATTGTTTTTCAATTTCTTCCCAAGGATTTTTCTTCAAAGATTTCAAAGAAAGGAAAACTTGGTTGTTGTTTATGTCAATAATTTGAGCTTTCACAGCTTCGCCAACTTTTACAACTTCGGCAGGATTTTCAACCAGTTGCCAATCAAGCTCGGAAATGTGAATCAATCCTTCTATTTCACCAAATTTTATAAAAGCCCCAAAGTCGGCAATGCCGGTAATTTCTCCTTCAATCAAGTCTCCCTTTTTATAATTTTTCAAAACTTCTTTTGTCTTTTCTTCAGACTTTGCTTTTTCAGACAAAATAAGTTTGTTTTCTTCAGCCAGCAAATCAAGCACTTTTACCTCCAAAGTTTTGCCGATAAATTTTTGCAATTCTTTCAGAATTTTTGTTTTGTCTGCGTCAGCTACTCTGGGATAATGCTCCGGCGCCAATTGTGCAACCGGCAAAAATGCCTGAATGCCGTCAAGCGTTGTCAAAAGTCCGCCTTTGTTTACGCCGGTAACTCTTACCGACACAATCTGGCCGGAATCTTTTAATTCTTTCAGTCTTCCCCAGCTGATTTCTTTTGTGGCGTCTCTTAATGAAAGCTCTCTGTAGCCTTCATCATTTTCCATTTCTACAACTTTGGCAAAAACTTTGTCGCCAATTTCCAAATTTTTTACAACATCTTTTACGGCGTAAAATTCTCTGCCGTAAATTATGCCGGTGCCCAAAATGCCCAGGTCAATATATAATGCTGATCTGTCGCGGGCAACAACTTTTCCTTCAACTGTTGCTCCAATTGAAAGGGGAGCAACGTCTTTTTTAATTTCTTTTTCCATACAATAAAAAATTACGGTTTATTTTTCTCCCCGTCTAATTGCCAACGAAGTTGGCTTTTGTCGGGTTCTGCTGCCGCACAGCAGTGTTAATTACTAATGGCTTTACTATATATTATTTTTAAAAAACTTGCAAGAGTCATAAGTTTGGTGTATAAAAAGTTTGGTTCTTTATTCCTCATTTCGAGGAAACCCTTGGTCCCGGGGTTAGGGACAAAGACCTGTTTGGGCGATCTACCTGCGCAGGCAGGTAATAAGCCCGAAAGGAGCGTCGTATGACGCCGTTTGAGTATGTCTCGGGTTTCGAGTTGAAAAAGCTGGCTGCTCTTGCTATGTGCCTGGGCGGCGCTGATGACATCGGCGCCATTCTCCGAGGCGAAAAGGAAGTGGTCGTGCAGCCGAATGTGTTAGGTATTAATTTCCTGCAGCCCTTGGGTGATCAGGAAAAGCTGGAATATGCCATGAAGGCTATCAGCCCGTTCACTGTTGGGCAACTAACAGCGCTCACGTTCAAGGTTGGTCCTGACGCGGTCCTGGTAGTCTACGGCACAAAACAGGCAGTTGTGTTGCCGGTGTTCAAGGAAGTGGACAGCTTTGAGGTGTCGGTTGATGCAACCGTTGGCGTTGAAGAACTTACGCGCGGATATTTCACGCAGGTTGACCCGCGCATCAACAACGTCAACTTCCCATTGCCGGCGCACGGCACTCTCAGCAAGCAGACGTTCCGTGTTTTGCAGTTCGCGGGGCAAGTTTTCTACAATGAAGCGGCTGTGGCCATTGCCAAGAAGGGCTACGTTCCCTGCGACATTTGGGACTTGACCCCTTGCGCAAGGGACTACGACAACCCGGTGTTGAGACTGCCTCTCATCGGACTGGCTTCCAGGTGGAACAATCTCGTGCCGGTTGTTACCGTCGACAACGGTGGCACAAACCTGGTGTTGCATCCGACGGATTTGCCCGTGCCGGCTTATTACAAGTTCTTGGTCAGCAAGAGCTAACCGGTAACAACACAAAGCGGCTTTCACATTTTGTTTGTGAAGCCGCTCTTTTTTTGTTGAGAAATTTTGTTAAGTCGGACTTAACAAAATTTATTGAAAGCTGGTATAATAAACGAATGAGCTATCAACGGCCAAAATTAGTTAACGATGAATATTACCACGTTGTTGTCAGAGCGGTTGGGGACACGGTTATTTTTGTAGATGAAAGTGATTTTTATCGTGGCATTTTTTCCATTTACGAATTTAATAATGATAATAGCGTAAATATATGGAATAGACGCAAAGAACGAGCCACGGAAAAGAAAAAATTGAATCCATCAGTGCCAACACAACAAAAAAGAGAAAAATTCGTTGACGTCCTTACTTTTTCTTTTATGCCTAATCATTTACATCTAATATTGAAACAAACAAAAGAAAATGGCATTAGCAAATTTATGCAAAAAGTTGGAACCGGTTACGCAAATTATTTTAATAAAAAATATAATCGCATGGGACATCTTTTCAATAAATTTGGAGCGGTCCATATTTCTGGAGATAATCAATTGAGAAACACATTTACCTATGTTCATACAAATTTAATATCTATAATTGAGCCCGGTTGGAAAGAAAAAGGTATCATAAATTTAAAAAAGGTTAAAGAATTTTTAGAAAACAGTAAGCGCCACAGTTATCCGGATTATCTCGGGAAAAGTAATTTTTCGTCTGTTACGGAAAGAGATTTTTTGTCAGAAGCTATGGGCGGGATAGAAGGTTGTAAGGCGCATATTGATGGTTGGATAATGCACAAAAAAGTGTCTGAAGATTTTGCTGGTATTATTTTAGAGTAAAATTTTGTTATGTCCGACTTAACAAAATTCTGAGGCTTGAAGTCACAAATGCTTTGTGATAAAATTAGAAAATACAAACTTATGGCAAAGATATATTGGGCAGGACAATCCTGCTTTCAAATTTCGGTTTCCAACTCAAAAGATCACTCGGCTGACATCGTAATTGACCCGTTTAACGAAGAAAAAGTTGGGCTAAAACTCCCCAATCTTTCGGCTGATATTTTGTTGATAACGCATGACCACGCCGACCATAACGCTGTAAAGGATGTTAAAGGTACGCCTTTTATTGTAAGCGGGCCTGGCGAATATGAAGTCAAGGAAGTTTTTGTGCAGGGAATAATGTCTTTTCACGACGATGTGAACGGAAAAGAAAGAGGAACGAATACGATTTATGTGTTTGAAGCCGAAGGTTTGCG
>JAPLZA010000035.1:0-6828 GCA_026395275.1 Candidatus Staskawiczbacteria bacterium
AGCATGCCTTAGGTCGACTGTGTCGGTAATTGGCGTCCGGAGCGAGGAGGTAGGAAGCTCCGGCGGGATAGCCATCGCGACAATTTCGACGCTCCTAGGGGCGCCTTGCCCCTAGATCAGGAATTGACCGCTTGCTACTTGCTCGCAGCCCTGTTGGTCAATTCATCAGCCCTAACTATGGCTAACACTTACCGCGCATTAGCTGACGACCGCCGGTCTCTGATACCTGCCAACTGTCCGCGGAACTGCCCACTCTTAAAGCGAGCAATTCTGCAGACAGTTGAAAATACTTAAAGAACTTCTTACGGTTTAATGATAGCAATACGTTATAACCTCGTCAAGTCTTTTCAATTTGTTCTGCAACTGATAAAATTTTATTTTCCTGAAAATGATTTCCAATAATTTGTAAGCCAACTGGCAATTTTCCCACTTTCCCAACGGGCAAAGAAAGTCCGGGCAGTCCGGCTAGCTTCATTGGAATAGTGTAAATGTCAGCTAAATACATTGCAATTGGGTCGTCTGCTTTCTCCCCAATTTTAAAAGCAGGAAAAGGAGAAACCGGAGTAAAAATTAAATCTACTTTTTCAAAAGCTTTTTCAAAGTCTTGTTTTATTAACTGCCTAACTTCCTGAGCTTTTTTATAATAAGCATCATAATATCCCGATGACAAACAATATGTTCCAATCATAATTCTGCGCTTAACTTCAGCGCCAAATCCATGACCTTTTGATTTTAAATAAACATCTAATAAATCTTTCCCAGGTTCTGATAAACCATATTTTATTCCGTCAAAACGAGCCAAGTTAGCTGAAATTTCAGACGGACCAATTATATAATAAGAAGCCAAGGCATATTCCGTGCTTGGTAAACTTATTTCAATAATTTTAGCTCCTAATTTTTCAGCTTTTTTGATTGCATCCCTTACTATTTTCTCTACCTCGGGCTCTATGCCTTTAGCGAAATATTCTTTTGGAACTCCAATTTTCAAACCTTTTAAATCAACTTCTGATTCCTTAAATTTATAATCAACAGAAGTTGCATCTTTTAAGTCTTTACCAGAAATCGCTTCAAAAACAATTTTTGCATCTTCAACGCTTTTAGTCATAGAACCAATCTGGTCTAGTGATGAACCATGAGCAATTAATCCGTAGCGAGACACAGATCCATAAGTAGGGCACAATCCAACAATCCCGCAGAAGGAAGCCGGCTGTCTTATTGAACCTCCTGTGTCAGATCCTAAGGTGTAAACTGCCATTTCTGATGCCACCGCTGCCGCCGAACCAGAAGAACTCCCTCCAGAAACTCTTGTTTTGTCATGCGGATTCTTTGTTGGTCCAAATGCGGAATTTTCTCCACTGCCACCCATTGTAAACTCATCTAAATTTGTTTTTCCTAAAATAACAGCCCCTTCTTTTTTTAATTTTTCAATTACAGTTGCGTCATACGGAGCCACATAATTTTCTAAAATTTTTGACCCGGCAGTACATTTCTGGTCTTTAACCATTATTGCATCTTTTATGGCACATGGAACTCCACAGAGTATTCCGAAATCTTTTGATTCGATTTTCTTATCAGCTTCTTCTGCCTGTGCTAAAGCGCCCGCCTCATCAACCAATAAATAAGCGTTGAGTTCTTTATTATTTTTTTTAATTTTCTCTAAAAACGCTTTCGTTAAATCAACAGAAGTAAAATCTCCTTTTTTAAGTCCTTCGTGGCACTGTCTTATTGTTAACTTTGTTAAATCCACTAAAGTATTGTTTTAACTTTAATATAATCGTCCTTTTTATCCGGGGCTGCGTCAATTAATTTTTCTACCACTTCCCTATTCTGAGAAATTATTTCATCTCTTCGTAACGATAAAACTTTTGCCGAAGCGATTTGCGCCTTTGATAATTTGGGCGCCTTTTTGAGTAACGCAAAATAATCCAAAATAGCCGACAGGTCTTTCTGCATTTTTTCAACTTCTTTGTCACTTAATTCTAATCTGGCAAGTTTTGCAATTCGTAAAACCTCTTCTTTTGAAATCATATATCTATGATAGCCAAAATTTTTACTTTTTAATATGGGACGTCGCCGTCTTCGTCTTTAGACATTACTTCTGACAAAGTTTCTATATTTTCTAAGGCAATACCCGCTCCCCTAACAACCGCTGTTAATGGGTCATCAATTATTTTACACGGCATTTTTGTTTCTTTAGAAATTAAAACATCAAGGCCCCGCAATAAAGAACCGCCACCTGCCAAATAAATTCCATTGGTCATCACGTCTGCTAATAGTTCCGGCGGAGTTTCTTCAATTGTTATTTTAATAGCTGCAATAATTTGTTTTACCGACCTGTCTAAAGCTCTCTGAACATCGTCATTAAAAATTACAACTTCTTCCGGCAAACCCGTAACCAAATTTCTTCCGCGCATTGCCATTTCTTTCTTCTCTTTCATGGGCATAGCAGAACCAATATTTATTTTAATTAATTCTGCGGTTCTTTCTCCAATCAAAAGTTTATATTCTTTCTGCGCAAACTGAATTATATCATCGTTCAATTTATCTCCGGCAATTCTTAAGCTCCTGAAAGCCACAATTCCTCCCAAAGAAATTACCGCCACTTCTGTTGTTCCTCCGCCAATATCAACAATAAAATTTCCTCCGGCTTCCTCTTCAATTAAAAAAACTGTTCTGGCTCCGGCGTTTTTTGCCGCATCTCTTACAGCTTTTCTTTCAACCTCTGTGACTCCGCAAGGAATTCCAATAATAACTCTTGGCATACTCACTAAACCAAACATTTTTTTACTACTGGTAGTTGCTTTTTCAATAAAGTATTTTAACATTTGTTCAGTCACCTCAAAATCGGAAATAACTCCGCTAACTAGCGGTCTTGTAGCAGAAATGTATGCTGGTGTGCGCCCAACCATTTTTTTAGCTTCTTCTCCAATAGCTAAAATTTGTCCTGTTTTATTATTAACAGCAACCACAGAGGGTTCATTTATAATTATTCCCCTATCTTTCACGTAAACCAAAGAATTGGCGGTTCCTAAATCAATCGCCATATCAATCGATAACAATGAAGCTAGTTTCTTAAACATAATTTATTATTTTAAACCCTCGCACCCTTCATACAAAAAATTTATAGAGGGCTGTAAACATTTTCTAAAGCTTTTGATAATTGTTTTATTTTTATAATTTTGGCCTGCTGTTTGTCTCTCTCTTTTATTTCAACAGAATTTTTCTCAACTGTTTTCTCTGAAACAATAACCCTGAAAGGAATTCCAATTAAATCTGCCTCAGCAAATTTTTCTCCTGGCGACTTATCCTGCCTATCATCATATAATACTTGAACGCCTTCCTTTTGCAAGTCTTGATAAATTTTTAATGCTGTGTTTTTAATTTTTCTGTTTTCTGATTTAAGCTCAATTAAATGCACTTTAAAAGGAGATATTTCTTTTGGCCAAACGATTCCCTTCTCGTCGCAATTAACCTCTACGACAGCTCCCATTGCGCGAGATAAACCAATACCATAGCAACCCATAATAACCGGCTTTTCTTGCCCAAATTTATCTTTATATTTTAATTCAAATGGTAAAGAATATTTTGTACCAAGTTTAAATATATTTCCAACTTCAACTGCCTTTTTCTCTTCAAAGCTGTCCGAACTGCAGTTTGGACAAGCCGGATTTTCTGCTTTTATTTCTTTATTAATTGCTATTTTACATTTGTTGCAAATATAAATTAAATCTTCTCCGCTATCTAAAACCATTTGAAACTCGTGCGAATATTTTGAGAAGGTTCCGCCGGAAGCCAAAGTTAAATATGTCTTGTTTTTTATGCCCAACTCTTTGAAGACATTAAAATAAACCTTTATCATTTTCTCATAATATTTATCTAAATCTTCCTGAGTTTCGTGGAAAGAATATAAATCTTTCATCAAAAATTCTCTGGTTCTTAAAATCCCTGACTTTGCCCTTAATTCATCCCTAAATTTTGTCTGAATCTGAAAAACAGCTAATGGCAAATCCTTGTAAGAGAAAATAACTTTTTTTGCTAAAGGGCTAATAACTTCCTCGTGCGTAGGACCTAGGGCATATTCTTTGTCGCCCGAACCTTTTATTCTAAAAAGAATGTCCAAGTTGTTCCATCTTCCGGTTTTTAACCAATTTTCTTTCGGTTGCAAAACCGGCATTAAAATTTCCTGCCCGCCGGCTTCCTCCATGTTTTTACGGATTATATTCTCAATATTTTTTAAAACTTTGTATCCTAACGGCAAAAAGCTGTAAACTCCTGCCATTAACTGATCTACAAATCCGGCACGCACCAACAAGTCTGCAGATATGGACTCTGTATCTGATGATTTATTTTTTGATGTTTTAGAAAAAAGTTTTGATTGCAACATATTTTTTATTATTAATTAAAAATTTAAATTGATGATTTTAAAAAGTCAAAAAAACGAGGAATATCAAATTTTATTGTTATAAATAAAGACAAAATAATCAATATCAAAAAACACGACACCGTAATTCCCTGCTCCACTTTTACTGAAACCGGCTTACCTTTTATTTTTTCTATCAACAAAAACACCAATTTACCCCCGTCTAACGCCGGAATTGGAAATAAATTAAATATGGCAATGAAAACAGAAATAATTCCTATAAAATATAAAAAGAATCCAATCCCATAACTTGCCGCATTAGCTAAAAATACCGTAATTCCTAATGGCCCTGCAAACTCAGCTCCTTGCGGTAAGCCTTTCTGCGACGCTAGGTCTGCAAAAACGCTGTACAAACCCTTTAGAGCGTCAATGGTTGTCTGCCAAGTATAAATTACGCCTTGGACTGGGGCCATGTACCAGGAAGTTTTTTTAATAAGAGTGGCCATTCTTTCTAGCGCAACCCCAACTGACCCCTGACCTACTGGAGGATTAATTCTTGGAGTTAAATTAAAATTTAAACTTTGATTCTGTCTTTTAACTCTTATTGTTATTTCTTTTCCTTTATTATCATTCGTAATTTTTTGGAAATCAGAAATTTTGTTAATTTTTGTATCCAACCCGCCTGCTATAACGTCTGTTATTGTGTCTGTAGCTTTAATTCCTGCAAGACCCGCCGGAGAATTTTGAGATATTGAAATAACTTTTACTTGCGGGTTTGTTAATCCTTGCGCCTCACTGTCGCCAACCGGCAAATCGCTACCAATTGCAAAAACAATTGAAAAAATAATTGCAGCTGCCACCCAAAAGGCCGCCACTCCTCCAATAACAATTAAAACTCTTTGCCAAATTTTAAGATTAGAAAAACTCCTATAATCATCCACTCCGCCTTCTTCACCATAAATTTTTACAAAAGCTCCAAGCGGAATCCAATTTACAGAATAAATTGTTTCTCCAATTTTTTTACCAAAAATTCTTGGAGGATATCCAATGCCAAATTCTTCAACTTTAACCCCAAATTTTTTAGCTATTATAAAATGCCCAAACTCATGGACAATCATTAAGGCTATTAAAGTTAAAAATGCTATTACTAAAATTATAATTGATGAAATCATTATACTAATTCGTTTTTCTTTTTTTCCACTAATGCTTTAATTTTTTCCTGATAACCATCGACTACTTTTTGTAATTCATCTTTCCCGCGGAATTTGTCATCTTCGGAAATTTCTTTAGCCTTTTGAGCTGCCTGAATTTTGTTCCAAACATCTTCTCTCTGCCTGCGCATCACTTGTTTTGCCTGTTCTGCTTTTTCATTCAAAATTTTCCCTAAAGATAGTCTATATTCCTCTGTTAGCATGGGCAAATTCAACCTGATGACATTTTTATCAACGGCGCAAGACATGCCCAACCCTGATTGGGCAATTGCTTTTTCTATGGGTTCTATATATGAAATGTCCCATGGCTGTATTACAATCTGGTTATTTGATGGAGTTGAAATAGCTCCTAATTGTTTCAAAGAAAACTTTGACCCAAAAGCATTTACCTCTATGTCTTCAACCAAAGCCGGCGAAGCCCTTGAGGTTCTTATTTTTGCCAGTTCTCCTTCTAAAAATTTGAATGATTTTTCAAATTCTGGTTTAGCTTTATCTATTAATTCTTTATATGTAGGCATAATTAAAATTCCATTAATAGTATTTCCAACGCCAACTTTGGATTGGCATTTGTAAAAGTTAACTTGTTGTTTATCTCCTCTGCTAATTCTAAAATTTTTTTAGCTTTTTTGTCTGAAAAATTGTTTAACAACTGTTTCCTAAAATATTTTTGTATTACTTCCAATATTTCCAACGGATTTTGTTTATCAAAATCAAGGGATTTTACATATTTGAATTTTTCTGCAAAATCTGAATTAATCACCGAAATTAAATTTTCTAAAATTTCCTCTTCTCTTTTCACTTTTTCTGAATTCTGGGGTAGATCCTTTGGCTTAGAAAATTTCAAAGTCTGACATCTGGAGAAAATCGTTTGCAACATCATATCTGGCCTAGAAGAAATTAAAATAAGCAATGTTTTTCCTTTTGGTTCTTCTAATGTTTTTAAAAAACAGCTTTGCGCCTCCTGGTTCATTCTTTCAGCATTGTCTACTATAACTGTTTTGAAAGATCCGTAATAAGACTTGTAGCTCAAAAAATTTTGCGCAGCTCTTATTTGAGATATATCAATTTCCAAGCTGTCTTTTTCATTCTTAATCGATGACTTACTGTTTATTGATTTTACAACAAGCAAATCCGGAAAACCGTTCTTATCAATCATCTGGCAATTCGCGCATTTTCCGCATGGCTTATTTTTATCAAAACAGTTTAAAAATTTTATAAATTCTATGGCAAATAATTTTTTTCCTATGCCTTCAGCCC
>JAPLZA010000035.1:6878-11380 GCA_026395275.1 Candidatus Staskawiczbacteria bacterium
CAAACAAATACGCGTGCGAAAGCTGGTTTGATTCATATTTTCCTTTAAGAAATTCCCATTGTTTTTTGTGCCCAATTACCATTACTTTTTTGACATTACAACTTTTTTATATTCTTCTAAGTTTTCCAAAACTGTTCCGGTTCCTTTGACAACGCAGAAAAGAGGTTCTTCGGCCACGAAACATGGCACGCCCGTGCTTTGGGCCACTAGTTCATTAATCTTTGGTAATAATGATCCTCCGCCTGCCATTATAATTCCTTTGTTCATTATATCAGCAGAAAGTTCTGGCGGAGTTTCTGCTAAAACGTGCTTTACTGCCTGAACAATTTCAGCTAAAACATCTGATATTGCTTCGCAAACTTCATTGTTAGATATTTTAATATTTCTTGGTAAGCCTAAAATTAAATCCCGGCCCTGTATTTCCAAAAATTTTAATTCTTTTTGCGGAAGTGCTGTTCCAATTTTTATTTTTATTTCTTCGGCCGATTGAGTTCCAATGGCTAAATTATATTTTTTCTTTATGTATTCTGCTATGGCTGTGTCTATTTTATCTCCGGCAATTCTTACAGAGTGCCAAGTTACAATTCCGCCCAAAGAAATTACTGCCACCTCAGAAGTTCCTCCGCCAATATCTATTATCATGTGTCCGGAAGAAGAATTAATTGGTATACCCGCTCCAATTGCGGCTAAAATTGGTTCTTTTGCAACATAAACTGATTTTGCTCCGGCTGAAAGCGCTGCCTCAATTACAGCTCTTCTTTCTGTGCTTGTAATTCCGGCGGGCACAGAAATAACCAACTCAGGTTTGAATATTTTTAATCCGGTATTTGTTTTATTTATAAAATAACGCAACATTGCCTGTGTTACCTTATAATCTGCAATTACTCCATCTTTAAGAGGCCTATAAACTCTTATATCGGCAGGGGTTCTGCCAATCATTTCTTTTGCGTTCTCGCCCACTGCCAAACTTTTATTATCAACCAAAGAAATCGCAACAACTGAAGGTTAATATAAAACAACTCCCTTGCCTTGAATATAAACCAAGGAATTGCACGTTCCTAAATCAATTGCAATTTTATTACTAAACATATTTTTAGTGTTTTATTCTTTTAATATCAGCCCCCAATTTTTCAAGACGCTCTTCTAATTTTTCATATCCTCGGTCAATTTGGAAAATATTATCTATTGTAGATTTTCCTTCAGCTGAAAGCGCCGCAACCACCAAACATGCCCCACCCCTTACATCCCACGAATCAATGTTTGCGCCGTGAAGTTTTGTAGGTCCAAAAACAAAAGTTCTATGTGGGTCAACCATATCAATGTCGGCACCCATTTTTCTTAATTCCTGAATATAATTAAACCTATTTTCATATAAAGGATCGTGCACCAAACTTTTTCCTTCTGCGCGGACTAAAAGAGGAACTATTATTGGCAATAAATCTGTCGGGAAACCAGGATACGGAAGCGCCTGTACTTTTGTTGCTTTCAATTTTGGAGAATAAGAAACCAAAACCCAGTCTTTGCCTTTTTCCATTTCAACTCCCATTTCTTCTAATTTTGCTAAAAATAAATCCAAATGAGATAAATCAACTCCTGTAACTTTTATTTTACCTGGAGTCAAAGCCCCAATAGCTATAAAAGTTCCTGCCTCCAATGGATCTGGAATTACGCTGTATGTACAGCCATTTAATTTCTTAACGCCCTCTATTTCAATTGTATGAGTTCCAAGCCCTTTAATTTTAGCTCCCATTTTCAAAAGCATTTCCCCTAAATCCTGAACATGAGGCTCTGCTGCGCCTCCCCTTATAACAGTCTTCCCTTCTGCTAAAACAGCTGCTAACATTACAGCCTCAGTAGCTGTTACAGAGAACTCTTCCAAAACAATTTCTTTACCTTTTAATTTATCGCAACTGACTTCATAAATACTGCCCTTCTTTTCAATTTTAGCCCCCAACTTGCCAAGTGCATTTAAGTGCACAGAAATCGGTCTTAGACCTATTTTATCTCCTCCAGGTGAAGAAATTTTAAAATTTTTGGGGCATCCGTGAAGCTGAGTCCTGGCTAAGAGCGCTCCGAATAATAAAACAGAAATTCTTGTTTTTGAAACTTTTGCAAAATCCATTTTTTCAGGTTCTATTTTTCTTGCATCTACCTTAACTTTTTCCTCGCCAATTTTTGTAATTTTAACACCCATACTTTCTAACGCCTCTAAAACATTAGAGATATCTTCAATAAATGGCACATTGTCAACAATGCACTCTTTATCTGTAAGCAAACAAGCAATCAGGGCCGGCCCTGCTGCATTTTTTGAACCCCTTACCTCTATTTCTCCCTTAAGAGTTTTTCCTCCGTTGATAACAAATTTATCCGACACGTTTTTTGTGTTAATTATGCTTCATCTTAATCCAAAAGGACTTTATTGTAAAGTACTTTAAAAAACAATTATTTGTGGTAATATAGTTGAATATGACAAAGAAAACTCGTTTAACAATACTGCTTGTCTGCGTGGCCTGCTTTTTAGTTATAGCCCCCGCATTGGTCTTGTATTCTATGGGGTACAGATTTGATTTTGAAAAAATGAAGGTTACAGAAACCGGCGGTATTTATGTAAGGACCTTTCCTTCTGCAGATCAAATAATTATTGATTCAAAAATTAAGCAAAAACCAGGAATATTCTCCAATTACGTTTTTGTTCAAAGCTTGTTACCCAAAAACCATACTGTTTTAGTAGAAAAAACCGGATATTATGACTATTCAAAAACCTTACCCGTGCAAGAAAAACAAGTTACAAAACTAGAAGATGTACTTTTGATTAAAAAAAACATACAGTTTAATTTGGTGACAGATGAAACAAAAGATCCGTTTAACGTGCAAGATAAATTTATTATAAAAAACAGCAACTTATACTATTCTGATTCTCCGGAAAACTTAAAATTAACCACTCTCCAAAAATCAACACCCGTTATAAAAAAAATAATCTCATTTGTATTACAAAACAATAATATTATGTGGCTGGGTGCAGACGGTTTTCCTTATAAGTCTGATTTTACAACCCTACCTATTGCTCCAACAAAAATTACTTTAACTGCAATAAAAATAACCAAAACAGGCTCTTATAAAATATTATTAAATGACCAAAATACTTTCTTGATTGCAAACGGAGAACTTTTAGTCCTAAACAACAAAACAAACAACTTTAATAATTTTTATAATTCAGTAAATGACGCCAAAATCTCTCCGGATGGAAAAAACATTATTTATTACGATAATAACAATATTTATATTTCACCTACATCAGTTTTGCCTGTAAAAACAAACACTTTATATAAATCCTCAGAAAAAATTACAAATTGCCTATGGGCAAACAGCAGTAATATTATTTTTACCGCTGGAGACAAAATTATAATATCTGAAATTGATTACCGCGGGAACATTAATAATGTAACTCTGCCACAAACAATGACTGTATCCGACCCTTCGGCAGGCTCAGGGCAGGCTAAAAAAATAGACATTAAAAAGCCTCAAATATTATTCAACCAACAAGAAAACAAGCTATACATTCTGACTGGAAAAAACTTGATATCCTCAGAAAAAATTATTCCTTAGATTACAAACAAAAAACCGCGTTAAGCGGTTTTTTGTTTTATGCAGTTTGCGATTGAGCTTCTATTTTCTTCTTAAAATCTTCCCAATTAATTGTTTCACCATTGGCTAATTTACATACATCTTTGAATTGACAATAATTGCACTGCCAATTTTTAGGATAATCAGCCAATCGCGCCGGCACAATATTTTTTTCAACTTGGTCTTTTAAGACGTAAAATTTATCTAAAAGCGATTTGCAAAGCGTTTCATCGTAATCAACAAAAAATTCTTTCATTTCCTGCTTTTCATCATAATCAACAAAAAATTCTTTCATTTCCTGCTGGTCTTTATCTATATAAAGTAAAATGCCTTTTTTAATATTAAAAAAATGGAGATATAGCTGTATTTGAAGAATATTTTCTTCTTTGGGCCCCTGCATTTTCCTAAAAATCATACTGTTAATACTTTTAATATCTAGCACATAGTTTTCGTTTCCAACGCACAAAATTGCGTCTGCCCTGCCGGAAATAATTTCCTGAGAAGGAATGGAAACTTCTGTGACAACGCCCATTCTTAGTCTATATAAAATATTATAAATATTTCTGTGTATATTTTCTCCGTGTTCAAATATACGTAAAATTCTTGCATCCATTGGTTCTTTGGGTGCATTTTTAAACTTAAAAAAAACAGCGCGCGGACATTTGCCTGCATCTGTTATATAAAACTTTGTCTGGTCTCTGTTTTTCTGGTTATCTATATAAAACTGGTCAATTAACTCTTTTAACATACTAGTATTTTATCATTTCAAAAAATATATGCAATATGCAAAAAAACTGGGCAGGCAATACGGATTGAACGTACTACCTGCCCTAAACTGCGGCCGTTGTGGCCCTACTTCTCGATGTCGGCCTACTGCC
>JAPLZA010000014.1 GCA_026395275.1 Candidatus Staskawiczbacteria bacterium
AATCCTGTAGCTTTACAGGAAAATAAAATTGTTTTTATTGCCGGGCGCGTCGATGACCGCAACGGAGAAATTAAACTAGTTGCCGACGACGCCCAAGAAATACTGGTAAATAGAGAAGCATAAAAAAAAGACCCTGCAACTCTTTGCAGGGCATGTATTAAACTCTGAAAACTTTACTGATAAGCACAGAGGCGGGCATCATAACGTTCATTGTATTATCCTCTCGGCTAACCTTTTCCTTTAGCGATGGTTCCCGCCGCATTTTCCAAAAAAGATCCGATTGATACAAGTCCCAAAAAGACAGCAAAGCCAATCTTTGAATTTCCCGTGCTCCATCCCACAAATGATCCGCATAAGCCAGCGAGAAACGTTCCTGCAATCGCAGTCATATTTTTATCCTCCAGTTTGGTTTTTCTTTGCTTTGCGTCAGTGCTGGGCAAAGAAAAACCTTTAATGTGCCACCGTAATATTAGCACAAACATAAATGTTGTCAATGGTTTATTTCTCTTTACCCCTCTGTCCAAAGATGATAAGATTATAGAATATTAAAAATTTCACTATAACAATGGAAAATAATATCGACCTGCCTGCCGGCAGGCAGGAAAAATTAAGGCATTCTTTATCACACATTATGGCTTCAGCTGTTTTAGAGCTTTATCCTAAAACAAAATTAGGCATGGGTCCTGCAATTGAAAACGGGTTTTACTATGACTTTCAGATGCAAAAACCTTTGGAAGAAAAAGACTTGCAAGCAATTGAGGAAAAAATGAAGCAAATTATTTCTCAAAAAATAAAGTTTGAGAAGAAGAACATAACAAAAAGGGTTGCTAAAAAGCTTTTTGCGGTTCAGCCATATAAATTAGAACTCATAAAAGATTTACCGGGAGAAAATGTTTCCACATACACCTCTGGAGAGTTTGTTGATTTGTGTAAGGGGCCTCATATAAAGTCCACAAAAGAAATTGCACCAAATACTTTTAAATTAACAAAAGTTGCCGGAGCCTACTGGAAAGGAGACGAAAAAAATAAAATGCTTACTCGCATTTATGGAATAGCTTTTGAAACAGAAAAGGAACTGATGGACTATTTAAACATGCAGGCTGAAGCTGAAAAACGCGACCACAGAAAACTTGGCGAAACTTTAGATTTGTTTGTTTTTTCAGAATTGGTTGGGCCAGGACTTCCCATGTATACTTTTAAAGGAACCGCAGTCTTAAATGAAATAAAAAATTACTCCAACGATTTACAAAAAGAAATTGGATACCAGGAAGTGCAAACTCCTAGCATGAACCGCGCCGAACTTTTTAAAGTTTCCGGGCACTACGAAAAATATAAAGACGATATGTTCAGCGTGCACTCACACTACACAAAAGAAACATATTTTTTAAAACCAATGAATTGCCCTCAGCACACTCAACTTTTTGCTTCAAGGCAAAGAAGTTATAAAGATTTACCAATCCGTATTGCAGACTTTTCACAATTGCACAGAGATGAAAAAACAGGCGAACTCTCCGGGTTAACAAGGGTAAGAGGATTCCGCCAAGATGACGGACACTCTTTCTGCAGAGAAGACCAAATAAAAGAGGAATTTAAGTCTGTTCTTTCTGCTGTTGAAAAAGCCATGAAAACTTACGGAATGAATTACAAAATTAGACTTTCTTTGTGGGACCCAAAACAACCGGAAAAATATTTAGGCGATGCAAAAATTTGGAAAAAATCTCAGCAGTTATTGGAAGAAATTTTAGTTGAAAATAAAATAGAATAATTTAGGGCTATTGGAGAAGCCGCAATTTACGGACCAAAAATGGATCTAATTTCAAAAGATTCTTTAGGCAGAGAGTGGCAAATTTCAACAATACAGTTAGACTTTATAATGCCTCAAAGGTTTGATTTAAAATATATCGACTCTGACGGTAAAACAAAAACGCCCGTAATGATACACCGAGCGCTTGTGGGTTCTCCGGAAAGATTTTTAGGAATTTTAATAGAACACTATGCGGGAGCTTTTCCATTGTGGTTAGCTCCAGTTCAAGTTGCCATAATTCCTATTTCTGAAAAACATGTCGGTTATACCAAAGAAATCCAAAAAATATTTAATGAAAATAGCATTCGTTCTGAATTAAAAGACGAAAATGAAACTTTAGGTAAAAAAATTCGCGCCTCGGAAATGCAAAAAATTCCTTACCTATTGATAGTCGGAGATAAAGAAATCGAGGCGAAATCAGTAAGCGTGAGAGAAAGAGGAAAAGGAGATTTGGGGGCTATGGCAAACGATAAATTTATTGACAAAATTAAAGAAGAAATCATTAACAAGAAATAATAATTATGCCAACACAAGAATTATCCGAAGCAACAAAAAAATTAATTGCGCAATATAATCTTGCAAAGAAGCAGGAAACAGAAAAACCAAGCGCGCCCACAATCCACGTAGACGAAGTTGCCAAAAAGGT
>JAPLZA010000072.1 GCA_026395275.1 Candidatus Staskawiczbacteria bacterium
CCAACAAATTCCTCTATTTCAGTCAGCCCATCTACTGTGGTGGCCGATGGACAATCAATAGCAACTATTATAGTCTCATGCGAAGACCAATACGGAAATTTAATTCCCGGCGCAGATGTAGGTGTTTCTGTGTCCGGAAGTGATAATACTCTAGCTCAACCTGGCGCTGCAGATAAACCCGGCATAACAACTGTTAATTTATCTTCAACTAAAGCCGAGTCAAAAACGGTTTCAGTTATTGTGAATAATATCTCTATTGGAAAATCTGACCCAATAAATTTTGTTCCCGGTAAAATTGCAAAATTATTAATTTCTGCTGACAGCCCGGTTGCTACCAATCATACAAGCCAAATTACAATTACAGGTAAAGATCAATTTGATAATGTTGCGATTAACGACAGCGCCTCTCAAGTTGCTTTGTCGGTGGATAACGGCGGATCTTTAGACCCGGCGTTGGCAACGTTCGCAAAGGGGATTGCCGTAGCTTCTTTAAGCAAGAAGACTCCGGGAACAGTAAATCTTGTTGCATCTGATGGAAATATAAACGCTACCTCTAAAATTGTATTTAATTCAGCTGACAGCATAGCCCCGGTTATTTTATCTCAGTATCCTTCGGGCGGGGTAGAGAGTGTTCCTTTAAATGTGATACCGTATATAAATTTTTCAAAAACAATGGATGCTACAACAATAAACAATGACAGCGTCCAATTAAGAAAATTTTCTGATGACAGCCCGGTACCTGCCACAATTTCAATTGCTAATGGTCTTAAGCAGGCAAGATTACAGCCGGATTCAAATTTAGATTCAAATACAAAATATTATTTATATGTAGATGTTAGCGCGAGTGACCAATCGGGCAACAGTTTGGCATTTATTTATAATGGTGGCTCATTCACAACAATTAAAATTCTTCGCAGCAGGCAACTAGCGCCACAAATACTAACGTAAGCTCGAGCGTCCCTATAGAAAACAATATTATAGAAGATAAACAGAATTCTTCTGAAACCAATGCAAGCCCTGAAAATTTGCCAGTTAATTCTTCCAGAACATTAAACAACGCCTCGTCGTCAGAAGCTGTAATAAATTCTACGACAGGCAATACAATTACAACTAAGTCCGGCACCTCTAAAGAAGGTACATTAAATTATGCTCCAGCCGGGCTTTTAGAGGTTTTGAAAAGTTTTGATATAAATAAATTCGGCGATTGGTTTGTTGAAAATTTTGTTTTAATTATTTCCTGCATAATTGTTATATCCATGGGATATATATTTTGGGTTGCTTACGTAAGAGACAGAGAAATATGAATTTAGGTTTGCTAATCATTATAATAAGCTTGCTTGGAAGCGCCAGTAATTGGCTTAATTGGCGCTTTTTAAATTATAAAATAATTCATTTGTTGTATTATTTGGGAGCGTTCATACACGAATGTTCACATGCTTTATTGTGTCTTTTGACCGGCGCGAAAATTGTTGAGTTTAGCGCTTTTTCTAAACAACCTCACGTAAGTTATTACAAATCAAAATTGCCAATCTTGGGCAGTTTGTTAATATCTTTAGCTCCAATTATTGGTGGGTTGTTTTTTCTATTTATTATAAATAAATATTATTTTCAAGATTATTTTGTAATACCTCAGCTTCATGTTTGGCAGGATATTTTTGCAGCTCCCATTAAAGTTTTATTTAGCATAAATTTATTAAGCTGGAAAAATTGGATTATGATTTTTTTCTTTTTGAATATAGGAGCTATGATAGGGCCGTCATGGCAAGATTTAAAAAATATTTGGCTTATAATAATAGTCTTGTTCTTTTTTAATTATCCTGTTTTTGATTATTTGGGTTTGTTAGTTATTGTATTAATTTTAACTAATATTCTTATACAAATTATTTTAATATTAGTTATAGAAATAGTTAAAAACATTTACCACCACATTGCTTTTAATAAGTGATTTTTTTTGATAGAATTAACTTAATAAACATAAAAAATACCAATATGACAAAAAAAGCAATAATTGTATCAATATTAGTAATTCTTATTGTTGCAGCTTTAGGTTGGTGGGGTTTTACCAGGACAAACAGTGTAACTAGCCAGTTAAACGGCAGTGAGGCAAAGATAAAAAGTTCTGAGAAGACAATTAATTCTTTTGCGCTTTCAGGATTAAGCCCTTCTGGTATAAGTGAAGTTATTGATAATACAAAACACACAATTACTCTTATAACTCCCAGTGGCACAGACATAACCAAATTGGTTCCCATAATTTCTGTTTCCGGCTCAACCATATCTCCGGCTTCTGGCGTTGCTCAAAATTTTACTAAACCAGTTGATTATACGGTTACAGCCCAAGATGGTTCAACCCAAAAATATACAATTACAGTGAAAACCGCAACATCTCAGGGTACAGGAGGCAGTTAATTTTATAAAATTAAAAATTAAAATATATAATGAATAAATCAACTTTAATTATAACAGTCACCGCGATAGTTTGTTTTACTGTTTTAGCAGTAGTTGGTGAATACCTGACGTATAAATATTATGCATCTTTGGCAGCACAATCTGCAATTCAGCAGAATCAAGCATTGTCATCAAGTTCTGCTTTTGAATCAAGTAAGGGCTCGACAGCAAAAAAGTCTTCAGAAAAAATGATAACTTCTTTTAATTTTGAAGACCCCATGGCCATTGGCAGCATAGACCAATCAAGCCACACAATTACCATAACAGTTCCCCCAATAACCGACATAACAAAACTTACGCCAACAATATCAATTTCTAAAAACGCAAGAATATTTCCTGCTTCTGGTGTCCAGCAAGATTTTACGGGTAATTCTATTTATACAGTAACTGCCCAAGATGGTTCAACTCAAAAATATGGTGTTACAGTAAATGTTGCTTCAATTATGAAAAGCGCAGAAAAATTAATAATATCTTTTAAATTATCAGGGCTCACTCCGGAAGTGGTTGGAAATATTGATAGTAATGCACACACTGTTTATGCAGTAGTTCCCGATGGAACCGATATAACAAAAATAACGCCCACAATAGTAGTTTCTGATGGTGCTACAGTTTCTCCTCAATCCGGAGCAACTCAAGATTTTACTAACCCATTAATATATGTGGTGACAGACATGTACGGGGGAATACAGAATTATACAATTACAGTTGTTACAGAAAGCAACAGCGGATAATTTATTGAAATTTAACCCGAGGCGCGGCCTCGGGTTTTTTGTTTGACAAATGTCAGCAAAGTATTAGTGTGAAGGTAAGCTCTTTTACAAGAAAGCGAGGCAAACATGATACTAGGCATATTGTCTGATACGCACGAAGATGAGGCGGGTGCACTGCCGCACATCATTGAAGAGTTCAGAAAACGTAAGGTTGAGAAAATTATTCATTGCGGAGATATTGAGGAGAAACATTTGGACCCGAAGCTGTTTGGGAATCTCCCCGTTATTTGCGCCTTGGTTGACGACCAGGTGACAAAAGAGAGGTTTCAGGTCCCTCCGGAAGGATGGGATTTTACAAAGCCGGAAGACAGGGTTCGCGATTTGACCCCTCACGAAAGAATTTATGTGGGTCACAAAAAGTCATTCGATCTTCTTAGGGGGTCTGAAGCTGAGTTAGCTCACGGGCTTCAAAAGGTAAGAATGCAATATGATAGGATTCGAATAATCACCGGAGGGCACACTCATCACGCCATTTATCAGCAAGGTCGTTTAATCAGTTTCGTCAATCCTGGCGCAGTAACGGATTCATTTGATGGACACGAATTTGCTGTTTTTGATACTAAAACCAGAGAAATAGTTTTTTGCCGTATACCAAGAACAAGCCCCATAAAAGATAATTTCTCGGTTGGAGTCATATCTGACAGTCTCAATATAAGCGAAATGGACCCCGGATTTTGGAAAAAATTGGCCGCTGAATTCGAGAAAAGGGGAGTGCGCGAAATTATACACTGCGGGAACATCTGCGTGAACGATGTTGGCAACGAGGCTCTTGCTAAATTCCAAGTTCATTATAATCTCCGGTCAGACCAAAAGGTTGAGAAAAATCCTGATAACTGGCACCCGGTTGTTGATAAATCTGTTGTTGAGATCAACGGATGCAGATTTTATATTCAGCTAGATCTTGGGGCAGAATTGCTTGAGAAATCTGAGTATGAAATGAGCAAGTTGTGTCTCAGCTTGAGGCGAAATCATCCCGAGATTCGCTTTGTGCTCTGCGGTTTTACCAGTAATGCCCTTTACGAAGAGGGCTCAGAAATGAGGATAGTAAACCCGGGAGATATTATAACCGACCGCAACTTTGCGGTTATCTGTCTGCCACGCACAGAGATTACTTTCGGGCACGTTCCGGTAGATCCTCTACCTCCTTTGCCCAAAGTAGCTTAGCACATTTTGGATTAAAGAGCGCACCACGCTCTTCTTTTTTTTATATTTTCTAGTAAAATAGACATATAACATCTATGGTTCAAACAATATATTGGTTGTTAGCGGCAGTCTCATCTTATCTTTTTTTTGGTTTAGCTTCTTTATACGATAAATTGGTTCTTGCGGGCAAACCAAAACCAAAATCATACACTTTTTATGTGGGCATTTTTAGTCTATTGGTGGTTTTATTAATACCGTTTATAAATTTTAGTTTTCCAAGTTCCGCATTGTTAGTTTGGATAGTTCTAGACGCCGCAGTCCACGTTTTGGGCCTATATACAATGTATTCTGCTCTGGAAAAATTTGATGTTTCCAGGGTCATTGCAACTATTGGCGCAACCCAGCCGATTTTTATTTTTATATTAACCTGGATTTTTTGGGGTCCTCAAATAACGCCGATGGCAGATATCTTGGCGTTCGCCCTTTTATTTATTGGAAGCATTATTATTTCAGTTGAAAAAAATATAAAAATCACCGGAGACTATTTAAAAATTACCATTATATCTTCGGCAATGTTTTCTTTAGATTATATTTTTTCTAAGTTTGTTTTTTTAGGCCAGCCGTTTTTCTCCGGAATTATATGGATAAGAATATTTGTATTCATTTTCGTTTTGTTTTTTCTTCTCAGAAAAAAATCAAGAAAAGAAATATTTTCAATGCAGATGGTTTCAGAAAAAAGAACACAAGCAGTTTTTGTAGCAGCACAGGCCTGTGGGGGATTGGGAAACTTAATGCAAAGCCTTGCAATAAGTTTAGCTCCCGTAGCCTTCTTAGCAACAGTTAATTCTTTAAAAGGAATTCAATATGTGTTTTTGTTTTTGGTGACCCTAATAATCTCTTTTTTGTTTCCCAAGATATTAAAAGAAGAATTTTCAAAAAAGATAGTTATTCAAAAAACAGTTGCAATTATATTAATAGTTATTGGACTGGGTATATTAGTTGGTTATTAATTTAATACCAAACAAAAAACACGGCTTGAGCCGTGTTTTTTGTTTAATCTGATTAAGAGAGATGTTTTGAAACTAATTTTGTCATTTCAAACATGTTTACTTCACCCTTTCCACCAAAAACTGGTTTTAGTTTGGCGTCAGAGATTATGTTTCTCTTGTTCTTTGGGTTCTGTAGGTTATTTTTTTTGATGTACGCCCAAAGTTTTTTTACAACTTCAGATCGTGGCATAGGACCCTTTCCTACAACTGCCTCTAAGTCGGCAGACAACTTTAACGGCTTCATGAAAGCCGAATTTGCTTTTTTTGCTGGCATAGCTTTTATGCTTCGGCCTAGCTTCGGTTTTGAGCCTTCGCTACGTCGAAAATTAATTATTAATAATAAGTGCCTATACCACAATGATGGCACATCTTGTCCAGTAAATCAACTATTTTCCCCTTGCAAGTCCCCTTAGAGCAATTTTTAGCAAAAAAAACAGCGCATAGTCCTTGTTAAGAACTTAGCGCTTTTACATTGAATTGCCTACTTGGCGAAAGGCCTGCTTGGCCAACTTTCTGTGACCGGCCGTATTGGGCCATCTCCTTCTTTGCAGAAGATGTTGAAGACCAGTCGTTGACCATTTCTGCTTAGGAGAAGCGCAACCATTTCTTCTGGGGTGCATTCACATAGGTTATGCTTGCCGTCGCTACAAGTTACGTCTTTAGTAAATGCTTCTGCGGAAATGCTGTTGGCTAGTGCTTGGTTGGTGTGGTCATTCAGCGGTGACGCGAACCATTTTCGTGTTGTTTTTGGCATATCCGCTCCTTTGTTGTTATATGGTGGTCAAGATAATCTCGCCAACTCCTTTGGGCGGATGGTTTTCTTGTTTAAAGACCACGAAGCTAAGGACCTTCGGGCCCATGTCTGCTTAAAACCTCAAGACTTGTTGCGACACGCATAGGAATAAATCGTGTTTTTCGCCATCTGAGCATTTCGTCATTCCGATGTGATTTTCTGCCGGTAGCAGGCCTAGAAAATACTTCTTGGTTTTTTCATCTGTGGGGGAAACATACCAGTTTGTTTGAACCGGCCCTACAGCGTTTTTCCTTGTCATTCCGCCACTCATATTCATTATGTGGTCTCCTTTTGGTTGTTAATGTTCAACTATTCAACAAAAATAATAGTATAATTTATAGACAATAAAGTCAAGTATTATGTCCTATGACCCCTCAGATTTATCCCCAGTTTAGCCCTTGATTCGAGTCTTATTTTAAGGTAAAATAGAATAATACAACATGAGTAAAAATATTATAATTGAAGATAAAAAGGGTAAGGATTTGGTTAAGGAAATAGGGAAAAGGACAGATATAAAAGCCGAAAGGATTAAAAGATTGTTAAAGCTTGAAGACCTCACAAAAAAGGAAAACTCTCCTGTAAAAATTTTAGTTGACCAGATAATAAAACTTCCAAGGTTTAAAGATTTTGATTTAGTTGATTTCCCAAAAATAGTTACGGTTGAAGAAAATTTTGATGTTTTAAACACTCCAAAAGATCACCCAAGCAGAAGGGAATCCGACACTTATTATTTAGACGCTTCTCATATTTTGCGTACTCAAACTACAACAATGTGGCCTTATTATTTAAGAAGGCCAGAAATTTTAAAAAAATTAGAAAAAGATGGCATTATTATGGCTTTGTCATCAGGAATTGTTTTCAGAAAAGATGAAATAGACAGGAAACATTTTCCGGCATTTCATCAAATAGATGGCTTGTTAATTTGCAAGAAATCAAAAAAAGTTATAACTTTAGACGATTTGAAAGAAGTTGAATCTGAAATGACTAAAAGTATTTTTGGAGAAAATGTTGAATATAGATTTTTGGTTGATTCGTTTCCTTTCACCGATCCTTCTGTACAAATTGAGATTTCAGGATTGGTGCATACACAAGTTCTGAAAAATTTTGGGATTGATCCGGAAGTTTATAACGGCTGGGCATTTGGTTTTGGCGTGGAAAGATTGGCAATGGTAAAAATGGGAATACCAGATATTAGAATCTTATGGTCAGATGACCCGAGGATTACAAAACAGTTCAAGGATATAAACAGTAAGTTTAAAGAAGTCAGTAAATATCCGGAAACTTCCAGAGATATTTCATTTATTATCGACAAAAGTATAAACTTGAATAATTATTAC
>JAPLZA010000010.1 GCA_026395275.1 Candidatus Staskawiczbacteria bacterium
AAATATAAGATAATTTAATGAAGAAAGAGTTTTATGTAATTTGCGACAACATAAGAAGCTTGGAAAATATTGGGTCTATATTTAGGACTTCCGATGCTTTGGGCGTTTCAAAAATTTATTTATGTGGAATATCTGGGAAACCTCCACATCACAAAATTTCAAAAACCGCGCTAGGAGCCGAAGAAACAATTCCCTGGGAATATTGTAAAAGTACAAGCAGGCTGATAGACAGATTAAAAAGACCCTCCTTCGTCCCGCCCTTGCGGGACTTCGAAGGGCGAAGTAAAATACAGATAGTAGCCTTAGAGCAAGATAAGAAGGCTATTTCTTACGAAAAGTTTGTACCAAAATTTCCTTTAGCGCTTATCATTGGCAACGAAGTAGAAGGAGTCTCTAAAAAAATATTAAAAAAAGCAGATAAAATAATATTTTTGCCAATGTCGGGGCAAAAAGAATCGTTAAACGTTTCCGTGGCCTTCGGGGTTGCGGGGTATCATATAATTAAAAATAAATAAACATGATTACACCAAAAGAACAACAACTTATAGATTACGCACATTTTTTAAACACCCATCCGTTATTTGTGTGTTTATTAGTGGTTTTAGCAATTTGGACTATTATTTGGAAAGGTCTTGCTTTGTGGAAAGCAGCAGGGAATAAAAGTAAGCCGTGGTTTATAGTGCTTTTACTTTTAAATACAGTTGGAATTTTAGAAATTATTTATATTTTCTTTTTCTCAAAAAAGAAAGAGGTTTCAAAATAATTTATGAAGCAGACAACACTTTGTTTGTTAATTAAGGACAATAAAATTCTTTTAGCTATGAAGAAAAGGGGTTTTGGCGTGGGCAGGTGGAATGGATATGGCGGAAAATTTGAGCCGGAAAAAGATAAAAACATTTTAGATGCGGCAATTAGGGAAACAAAAGAAGAAATAGGGGTGGACGTAAAAAATATGGAAAAGTTTGGCTTATTTCGTTTTAGGTTTGATAAAAAGAAAGAGTGGAATCAAGATGTCCATTTATTTGTTGTCAGAGATTGGGCAGGGGAGCCGTCAGAATCTGAGGAAATGTTGCCGAAATGGTTTTTGTTTAAAGAAATTCCTTATGAAAATATGTGGCCCGATGACAAGCATTGGCTGCCGCACGTTTTAAAGGGAGAAAAAGTTGAAGCAGATTTTCTTTTTGGGGAAGGAGATAAAGTGTTAAATCATAAAATTAAAATAGTAGGATCATGGCTATAGGACAAATTTTAATAGTAATAATGGGTTTGTGTCTTTTTGAAATTATTTCCAGCGTTGATAATGCAATTATAAACGCGCATGTTCTAAAAACATTACCGGAAAAATTCAAAAAATTCTTTTTAACGTGGGGTCTTTTGATAGCAGTGTTTGCTGTAAGGGGAGTGTTGCCTTTTTTAATTGTTTGGCTGGCGAACCCAACTTTTTCTTTTTCTCAGGTGACAACCTTTGTTTTCAACCCAACCTCAGATATTAATACATACGTGGAAAAATCTCAGGCGCTTTTGCTTTTAGCGGGAGGAGTTTATTTATTTTTTGTATTTTTAGGATGGCTTTTTTTAGAGGAGAAAAAGTATGCTTTTTTAGCTGAAGAATTCGTTCACAAGCAGTCGGTGTGGTTTTACGCTGCGTCTTCTTTATTTATTACAGCAGTTGTTTACTTTGCAATAAAAGCTAATCCTATTTTAGCTTTGTCGGCTGTAATAGGATCAACAGCATTTTTTATCACCGACGGATTTAAAAAAAATGCAGAAGAAAAAGAAAAACAATTGTTATCCGGCAATATGTCCGCCTGGAGCAAAATATTATATTTAGAAGTTTTAGATGCAACTTTCTCAATTGATGGAGTCATTGGAGCGTTTGCTTTTACTATGTCAATTCCTTTAATTTTTTTGGGAAATGGCTTAGGAAATGGTTTGGGCGCATATGTGGTTAGGGAATTTACAATTAAAGGCACAGATATTATTGCTAAATTTGCTTATTTAAAAAACGGAGCAATGTATTCAATAGGAGTGTTGGGAATAATTATGGTTTTAGAAGCTTTTGGCAGAGATTTTCCATTCTGGTTGGCCCCTTTAAACACGTTTGTATTGCTGGCAATATTTATGGGCCTCTCTTTAAGAGAAATTGGGTTGGCAGAAGACAGAAAAAAATAATTGACAGTGTAAATTTTTTTAGTTATATTTATCGTAGTTCGTTTACAAGAAAGGAGACTTTATGGCCGATGGAATATCATGCAAACGTTGCGGACATTGCGAGACAGATCACGACGAGATGAATTGCGAAGAAGACGCCACAAAAATTCGTCCTGGATACGAGATAAATCTGATTACGTGCGGTCCTCACGGGTACGACCCAGAAACTCAACCTAAACAGGAGGAGAATAAGAAATGAAGACATCAATTGTAGTTGCATTAATTGCAGCGCTTTTCGCTTTGCCCGTTCAAGCAGGCACAAACGACACAGACAATGTATCTATATCAAAAGACGATTATAAGTCTCAGAGACTCCTTAGTGATTTTTCTCAGGCAACCAGGAAGCATCTTGCCAGCATGGTAGACATTGTCAAAAGCAATGTGAAAATGATTGTCAGAGTTGCGCAGGAGCGCAGTAAGATTACGCCAGCTGTCACAAGCACGGTCTTAGACGGAGTAACAGGTTTGTGCGGTACGCTTCATATAGGCGGTGATTACGGTGAGGTGATTGGTTTGCTTATTGAGCAAGCGAAAGGGGAGAAGCTTCCTGATAAGCCTACCCAAATTCAACAGCGGTTGATTAAAGCCGGAAACGGTAGTATTGAAGATATGGCCAAAGAGGCTATTAAGTGCCTAGATG
>JAPLZA010000033.1 GCA_026395275.1 Candidatus Staskawiczbacteria bacterium
CCAAAGAATGTTGAGGGAATGGCCAGGTTTGGCATAAGGCCAAAAACAAAAGTTTTTGGTGTTCCTATCCCAGAATTAAGGAAAATGGTAAAGTTTATTGGTAAAAAACATGAACTGGCAATAAAACTTTTTGATTCGGGAATTCATGAAGCCAGAATTTTAGGAAGCATGGTGGCAGAAGCTGAAAAGCTTTCAGAAAAACAGGTTGAAAGCATAGTAAAAACTTTTGATTCTTGGGACGTTGTTGATCAAACTTGTATGAATCTTTTTGATAAATCTGAAGTTGCTAAGAAAAAAATATTAGAATTTTCAAAAAGAGAAGCGGAATTTGAAAAAAGAACAGCTTTTGCCTTAATGGCGGCCCTGGCATCTCACGATAAAAAAATGGCAGATAAAGATTTTATTAAATTTTTTCCTTTGATAAAAAAGGCTTCAACTGATGAAAGAAATTTTGTTAAAAAAGCAGTTAATTGGGCGCTACGCGGGATAGGCAAGAGAAATAAAAAATTAAACGTTGAGGCTGTAAAATTAGCCAAGCAAATACAAAAAATTGAGTCTAAGGGTGCCAAATGGATAGCGGCCGACGCTATCAGGGAACTGACTAGTGGCAAAATAGTAAGCAGAATAAAATAAATTATGAAAATAAGAAATTTAAAAAAAGAAGATATAAACCAGTGTTTGAAAATAGTTTTAGAGACCGAAGCCAGTTCAAGCAAAAAAGAGGCCAAGAAAGTGATGGAATATTCTCTGGCTCCCGGGATAAAACCGTTAAATCCCAATTATTATGTTTTAGTTTTAGATAATAAAATAATTGGGGTTTCAGGATTGTATTATGATTATGAGGATCCAAAAGATATTATGTGGATGGATTATTTCGCGGTGTCTCCGAAGTTTCAAAGACGAGGTTATGGCACAGAGATGTTGAACAACCTAACAGGTATTTGTGAAAAGAAGAAAGTCAGAATGTTATGCGTCTTTACTGATAAAGACGGCGCCCTAGCATTTTATCAGAACAATGGTTTCAAAATTGCCGGTAAAATAGAAAATTATTATGATCAAAAGCCAAGAATATGGTTATATAAAAATTTGAAATGAAAACTTCAATTAAAAAAATAATAGAGAAAATTTTTGAAATAGGGATTTTGATAAAATCATTCTTTGGTTTTTTTGAAATACTCACCGGAATTTTCATTGCGGTTTCCGGAGAAATGCTAATAGATAATTTTTTAATTAATATGGCTATGGATGAAATAGCCCGCGACCCAAACGATTTCATTGCCACACATTTTATTTATATGGCAGTAGGAATCTATTCAGGCGCTAAAATTTTTGCCATTCTTTATTTAATTATTCATGGAGTAATTAATATATCTTTAGCAGTAGCATTAGTTAAAAATAAAATTTGGGCTTATCCTTGGGCAATAGCAGGCTTTGGCGTCTTTATAATCTATCAATTCTACAAATATTTTCACACTCATTCTATGGTACTTTTAGTTTTGACTGTATTCGACATCTTTTTTGTGTTTATAATATTTTTAGAATATAGAAGATTAAATAAAAAATGAAAATGTCTCTGGAAATAATACTGTTAATAATTGCTGTTATTATTTTAATTTACATTTTTTATTGTTTTGCAGGAACCTTACTGGCGCCGGTTATTAAGCAAGATTCTTTAAGTTCTGTTTGCTATGGAAAAAAATGTTTTCAAATTGAACTGGCAATAACAAAAGCTCAAAGACAAAAAGGATTAATGTATAGAAATGAACTAAACAAAGATAAGGGGATGCTATTTGTCTTTAACAAAGAGGGGATTTATCCTTTTTGGATGAAAAATACGCTTATTCCGCTTGATATGATTTGGATTGATAGCAGCAACAAAGTTGTCTTTGTAAGCCAAAACGTTCAGCCGTGCAAAAACTTGATTTGTCCTTCGGTTATGCCCATAGGGCCGGCAAAATATGTTTTGGAGTTAAATGCAGGTATTTGTGATGAGATTGGTTTAAAAGCAGGAGTAGTGCTTGACATGTTTTTTAATGGTATAATGCAGTAAAGGTCGGTTTTATTTAAAATAATAATTAAAATCGAATTATACAAATGAAGTTAAGCACATTAGACCTAATAGCACTTATTTTAGTGATTATTGGTGGATTGAATTGGGGATTGGTAGCATGCTGATATAACCTTGTAATTGCAATTTTTGGCTTTATGCCATCGTTAGTTACATTGGTCTACGCATTAGTAGGATTGTCAGCTATCTACTTAGCAGTGATTTTCACAAAGCTAGAAAAGCAATAAAAAACATCAAAACAAAAACCGCGGAAAAATCCGCGGTTTTTGTTTTCAGTGATAAAGAATTATCTGCTGAATCTTGGAGGTCTCTTTTTTGACCAGCATTCTCTGCAATAGATTGGTCTGTCTGGGGCTGGTTCAAAAGGAAGCTCTGTAATTTCTACTCCGCATTCGGAGCATTTCCAGTTTCCTTTGACCGTTGGCCTTGGAGCGAAACCTCTGTCGTTGTTTCTGTCGAACATTTGTTTTTTGTTTTATTTAAATAAATAAAACGACCTTTTTATTCTAATAGTCGTTCTACTTATTACTAAGATACTTGACTTATTAGTAAGTTTATTATACTCTCTTTAACCAACCCTGTCAAGGGTTTCAATTTTTTTATCTAAAATGTATCATTAAAATGTAATATTCATCAACAACATTAAAATGATAAATACAAAACAAGGGGTTTGGCTTTTAGGAATTTTAGGATTCATAATGGTTATTTTAATTGGGATTTTAATTTTTGTTCCTGCTAAACCAAAAATCGAGCCAATAAAAACAGGAATTATAATAACTTCGCCAAAATCCAACGAAGAGGTTTCTTTACCAATAAAAATTACAGGATACGTTAATGGTGATGGTTGGTCTGGTTTTGAGGGTCAAGTTGGAACAGTAGAATTATTAGATGGTAATGGCCAGCTTATAACGCGTGGTATTTTGGCTGCAACTACAGAATGGACAACACTGCCAACTAATTTTGAAACTACGCTAAACTTCGCTACTCCAAAAACAGAAGGTGGAACTTTAGTGTTTAAAAATGAAAATGCCTCTGGCATGCCGGATAAAGATAGATCATTTTTTGTAGCAATTAAATTTTCTAAAAATAAAACTATCCAAGTTGGTGTATTTTTTGGTAATCAGTCGTTGTCGTCATCCAGTGCTCAAGATGAGTGCCAGAGGGTTTATAGAAGCTATCGCTATGTTAAAGAGACTCCAGCAGTAGCTCAAGCTGCAATTAATGAGCTTTTAAAGGGTCCAACTGACGCAGAAATGTTGGCAGGGTTTTTTACTAGTATTCCTAAGGGGAGTGTAGGAAAAGTTATTAGGATTGTTGATGGGCAAGCCTGGGTAGATTTTAATGAAACAACAGAATCTGGCGGGGGGTCATGTAGTATGGCCTCGCGCGTTGCTCAAATTGAGGAAACTCTAAAGCAGTTTCCTACGGTAACATCGGTTAAGTTGTATATTAACGGCCGAACAGGAGATATATTTCAGCCATGAATTTTAAAATATTAAAAAAATCAAAAATCAGCAGGGCAAGGTTAGGTTTTTTGGAAACAGGGCACGGAGTTGTTGAAACCCCATGTTTGGTTCCTGTGGCCACTCAGGCAGTTATTAAAACATTAGACAGTAGAGAGGTGGAGCAAACTAAATCTCAAATTTTAATTGCAAATACTTTTTGGTTACATTTGAGGCCTGGAGAAAAAGTTATTGAGAAAGCCGGAAAAATTCATAAATTTATGAATTGGAAAAAACCCTTAATGACAGATTCTAGCGGATTTCAGGTTTTTTCTTTGGGATTTGGTAAAGATTTTGGGCTTACTAAGTTTTTAGGTAAGGGGGTAGAGAATAAGAAGACAATTGGTGTATCTCGCCAACCGAAATCAGTAAAAATTACTAAAGACGGAGTTTTTTTCCGTTCGCCCATAAATGGAGATGAGCTGTTCATTGGCCCGAAAGAGTCAATGCAGATTCAGAAAAAAATAGGAGCAGACATTATTTTTACTTTTGACGAATGCACTCCACCACTTGCAGATTATGATTATGTTAAGAAATCTTTAGAAAGAACGCACGATTGGGCCAAAAAATCTTTGAAGTTTAGAGATCCTAAACAGGCGATATTCGGCATAGTTCAAGGTTCGGAATTTAAAGACCTAAGGATAGAAAGCGCAAAGTTTATTAATTCTTTGGGCTTTGATGGGTTTGGAATTGGGGGAGATTTGTGGAGAGATAAAGGAGGTACAAATAGAGTTTTGGACTGGGTTATTTCTGAGTTAGATGAGAAAAAACCTAGGCACATGTTGGGCGTAGGATATTTAGAGAATATAGAGGATATTATAAAATCAGGGATTGATCTATTTGATTGTACCGTTCCGACTCATTATGCCAGGAGAGGAATAGCATTCACATCAGAAGGCAGATTGGATTTAACTAAAACAAAATTTTTAAAAAAGAATGAACCTTTAGACAAAAATTGCGTTTGCAATGTTTGTTTAAATTATAAAAAAGACTACATAAGTCATTTGCTCAAAGCAGGGGAGATAACTGGCATGAAACTTTTAACCTTCCATAATCTTTTCTATTTCAATACGTTTGTAGAGGAAATTAGAAATAAAATTAAAAAAGGTGAGGTTTAATTTTTGGGCTGTGGATAAGTGGGCTATTGACGGGCTTTCTTGATAGTAATAAAATGTAATAAGGAATAGTTATCAATAAGTATTCCTTCTAAAACTTAGATACCTGCCGGCAAAGTATTCGGGACAATATTTTTTCCGGCAGGTATCGAAAAGTCTATGAAAACATCAACACAAGAAAAAAAAGAGAGAATGACGGCACAGAAGAGTTTTATTTTTGGTTTTTTAAAAAGTGTTAAAACTCACCCCACAGCCGAAACGGTCTATGAAGAAGTAAAGAAAAAATTACCAACAATAAGCCAAGGGACTGTTTATAGGGTTTTAAATAATTTCAAAGATAAAGGACAGATTTTGACCACGCGCATTTTATTTGCGAAAAATGCAATAAAGTTTTTGATGTGTATGATGAATGTTCGCATTGTGGAATTTTAAAAAATAGAAAAACAAAGGTCGGAAAAATTAATCATTACAAAATAAATTTTTATGGAAAATGCAGAAAATGTGAATAATGTTTGTCACGATTGTAAAAAAGAAATTATAGTTGAAGGAGACGCAATTAAAAATGGAGTTTACCTCAGTTACGACCTGCCTGCGCAGGCAGGCAATTCTGGCAAAATAGTGAATATTTTTAAGTGCAATGAATGTTTTGAGAAAAACAAAGCGCTTACAAATTTTCAAGAGTGCGAAGTTTATTCAAGGGTGGTGGGGTATATAAGGCCGGTGCAACAATGGCATAAGGGAAAAAAGCAGGAATATGGCGAGAGGCAAGAGTTTATGATGCCGTCTGTTGGGGACCCTTCAGGAGATTGTTGCTAATTAATGTCCCGGAAAGAAAATGAAAAAGTTTAAAAACAAAATGAAACAATTAGGTGAACAGTGCAGTATTTGCTCAGCAAAATTTGAGATTTGGCTTAACAATTCAAGAATTAGCGATGAGAGAAGAGAGAAAATGGGGCAATATTTGTTAAGCTATTGTCCGGCCTGCTCAAGAACGGGCGAAAGGTAAAATTAAAGAGTTGTTTCGGTGTTTCTAGAGCACCGTAATAACTAAAAATATGCAAAAATACGAACTACCAAAATTACCATACGAATATGGAGACTTAGAGCCATATATTTCCAAAGAAATAATGGAGGTTCATTACGGCAAGCATCACGCAACATACGTTAATAATTTAAATGTTGCAGTTGAGAAGCATCCGGAATTATTTGAAAAAAGTCCGGAAGAGCTTTTGATGAATTTGAATGAAATCCCAGAAGACATAAGAACCGCAGTGAAAAACAGCGGTGGCGGGGTTGTTAATCATTCATTTTTTTGGAAAACTATGGCCCCCCACTCCGCTGAAGCTTCGCGGGGCAAGCCCGCAGGCAAATTAGCCGATGCGATAGAAAAGCAATTTGGTAGTTTTGCGGAATTTCAACAGAAATTCAATGACGAAGGCTTAAAACGTTTTGGGTCGGGCTGGGTTTGGCTGACTAAAGACAAATCAGGAAAGCTTGAAATTATATCCACGGCAAACCAAGATAGCCCAATAAGCGAAGGAAAAATTCCTTTAATGGCAAATGATGTTTGGGAGCACGCTTATTATTTGCAATATAAAAATTTACGAGGAGATTACTTAAAAGCTTGGTGGAACGTGGTTAATTGGCCGGAAGTAGAAAAACGATTTTTAAAATAAAAAAAGAGCGGGACGCGAGTCTCGCTTTTTGCAACCAGTTTTTTGGTTTATGCCGGAACAGCTTCTTGCTGAAGTTTCCGCGTATCCAGCGTCCAATGTTGATTTACAACCAGAATACTGCCCTTTCGTATGTGAGGACAATCGAAAGAGGCTATATCCGGGTTTTCGCCCGGTTTTAATTGGCAATGCCAGCAATCTCCTGCCTTTCTGATTATTTTCAAATACGGATGGTCTGCATCCGTTAACTGTTTGGTGATATCGGAGAGATTTTGTTTTATCTCATCGGCAGAACGGAAGGCTAAAACCTCTTTCGGCCCCCCCCCTAGGATCATTCGCGCCACAAGAAGCCTCTGGCAACTCTTCGCAAAGTCTTACAAAATCTTCAGATGCAGCCATAACCAGCCAAATTTCCACTTTTCTCATGTTTGGGTCTCCTTTGTAAACGAACGGGTTGAGTAAACTCATCTATATCTTACTAGTTTAATCTGATTTGTCAAATAAAAATTATTAAACCATAAGGGTTGTTTTTTTGTGGTTAAAAATATAAGATAATTTAATGAATAAAGAGTTTTATGTAATTTGCGACAATATAAGAAGCTTGGAAAATATTGGGTCTATATTTAGGACTTCCGATGCTTTGGGCGTTTCAAAAATTTATTTATGTGGAATATCTGGGAAACCTCCACATCACAAAATTTCAAAAACAGCGCTGGGAGCCGAAGAAACAATTCCCTGGGAATATTGCAGGCAAACCGGCAGATTGATTGATAAGCTTAAACAAGCTAAAATACAGATAGTAGCCTTAGAGCAAGACAAGAAGGCCATTTCTTACGAAAAGTTTGTACCAAAATTTCCTTTAGCGCTTATCATTGGCAACGAAGTAGAAGGGATTTCTAAAAAAATATTAAAAAAATCAGATAAAATAATCTTTTTGCCTATGTCGGGGCGAAAAGAATCGCTAAACGTTTCCGTAGCCTTTGGGGTTGCGGGATA
>JAPLZA010000076.1:0-7360 GCA_026395275.1 Candidatus Staskawiczbacteria bacterium
CTTGTTTTTTTAAGTTGGCTTTTTTGAGCCTGTAAAACAGGTCCTTGGTCTATTTTTTTTATTTTGGTTCTTTGTATGGGTTTAAAAGGATATAAAGATTCTTTTTTTTGCCACGTGTAATCTTTACCTCCCATTGAAAAACCGATAGAACCTAAAATCACATTTAATATTGGTTCTCCGCTTATTTTGCCAAAAGCGAGTATTAAAAAAAAAAAAAAAATTACAAAGGCTAGCGGATAGAAGAGAAATTTAGGAATTGTGAAATATAATATAAAGCAAAATACGCCTGCTCCTACAAGATAAAAAAATTGTCTGAATGATAAAAAGGGCGCAATTTTGCTTTCTTGTTCAATAAATTGTGGTATGGGATATTGTTCCATGTTTTTATGGTTTATGTTAATCTATTATATCACGTATAAAAAAGCACAGGCAACAATAGTTTTCAACACATTAAACCAAAAAACAAAGTCGCCTTTTAAAAGGTTTTCTGGTAGGATAAAATATAAGCTAATGAACAAATTAAAGAAAAAAAACAGACCAGACGTCAGTATAATTTTACCCTGCAGAAATGAAGAGCAGGCTCTGCCTTTTTGTTTAAATAAAATAAAAGAGGTTATTAAAAAAAACAATTTGTCGGCCGAAATAATAGTTTCTGACTCTTCGACAGATAAAAGCCCGGAAATTGCAAAAAAAGAAAAGGTTATTTTATTAAAACACGACAGAGAAGGTTATGGCGCAGCTTATTTAGAGGCGTTTAAAATAGCAAAAGGTAAGTATATTTTTATGGCAGATGCTGACGCCAGTTATGACTTTGAAGAGATTTCTAATTTTATAAAGCAATTAAAAAAGGGCTATGATATGGTAATTGGAGATCGTTTTTCAGGTAAAATGCATCAAGATGCAATGACTTTTTCCCACAAATATATAGGCAACCCAATACTTTCTTTTATATTAAGATTATTTTTTAAAAATAAGATAAATGATTCCCAGTGTGGCATGAGGGCTATAAAAAAATCAGCTGTAGAAAAATTAAATTTGCAGACCACAGGCATGGAGTTTGCGTCAGAAATGATAATTAAGGCGCTGAAAAATAATCTTAAAATTAAAGAGTTAACCATAGATTATTATCCGCGTATAGGTAGTTCGAAAATAAGGTCTTTTAGCGACGCATGGAAGCACATACGATTTATGCTTTTGTATTCTCCGTTGTTTTTATTTTTTATACCAGGTTTAATATTCTTTGTTTTTGGCATTTTTATGATAGTTTGGCTTTACTATTGCTCTCCGCAAATATTCGGGGTAAAATTGTTTTACCATCCGATGTTTTTTTCTTCCGGGCTGATTATAATAGGATACCAGCTTATAACGTTTAGCGCCTTCGCAAAGATATATTCAATAACCCACCTTAAAGAGCACAACGAAAAGATAGAAAAAATGTTTAAATATATAACAATAGAAAGGGCAAGTATTTTAGGTCTTATGGTTTCATTGGTTGGAGTAGTCATTTATTTTTTAATCTTTGCTAAGTGGATTAACAGCAGTTTTGGTTCATTAAATGAAATTAAAAATTCCATTGTTGCGTTAACATTTATAGTTTTAGGAGTACAGACAATATTCTCCTCGTTTATGTTTAGCATATTGGGAATAAAAGAAAAATAAAAACATGTATAAAATATTTTGGTTAACAGGGCTTCCGTGCGCAGGCAAAACAACAATAGCAAAAGAATTGGCAAAAAATATCCACGCAGAAATTTTAGATGGAGACGATATAAGAAAAATAATTAAAAATACAGATTTTTCTTTTGAGGGCAGAAGGACCCATATGAATTCTGTGGCAGAGTTTGCTTCTATTTTAAGTAAATACAACCACGTTGTTGTCGCGTTGGTTTCCCCGTTAAAAGAAGTCAGGGAAGAAATTAAGGAAAGGTACTCAAACTTAACAGAAATTTATGTTTATGCAGACATAGATACCTGCAAGAAAAGAGATGTTAAAGGAATGTACAAACTGGCCATGGAAGGCAAAATTAAAAATTTTACAGGAGTAGATGATATTTATGAAGAGCCGGGCACCAGAACAACAGTGGTTGATACAACAAAAATGAACCCTCAAGAATGTGTTAAAAAAATACTAGACAAACACTACGTGTCCCAAAAATACTCTTTATTTATTGGGAGGTGGCAACCACTGCACCAGGGGCATATGGCTTTGTTTGATAAGATGCGCCAGGAGGGAAGAAAAATTTTAGTTGGCATAAGAAATACAGGAATAGACGAACAGAATCCGTATTCTGTAGGAGAAAGGGTTGAAATGATAAAGAAACAGGTTCCGGACGCAGAAGTTGTTATTTTGCCGGATATTGAGGCTGTTTGTTATGGCAGAAAAGTAGGATATGAAATAAAGGAAATAAAGCTTGGAGAAGATTTAGAAAAAATATCTGCCACAGCTATAAGGGCGCAGGTACAAAAAAATTAGTCTAAATGGTTATAAGTCACAAATATAAATATGTGTTTATACAGCTAGATAAAACCGCTTCAACGGCTATAGCTAAAGAGCTGGTTGAAAATTATGCAGGCGAGCCGGTGTTATGGAAGCACGCCAGGTACGAAGATTTTATGGTAATTGCCACACCAGAAGAAAAGAAGTATTTCATTTTTTCTGGCATAAGAAATCCTTTAGATGTTTCTGTCTCATACTACTATTATTGTAAGCGTGAACACATAAATAACAAATTAAATCTCAAAAAATATTTGTTTATTTCTAAAAATAACGCTGATTTTGTAACTTATTTTAAGGCTTTTTGCACAAAAGGTTTGTATGAGGAATGGAAAGTGAAAAATTTTAAAAAGCTAGATTATATTTATAGATATGAAAATTTACAAAAAGATTTTTCAGAAATATTAAAAAAAATAGGGGTACCACAAAAAAGGCCTGTTCCTGTGTTTAACAAGACAGAGGGTAAAGAAGAAAATTATGAAAGTTATTATACAAAAGAAATACAAGGGATAGCCCGAATTATATTTGGAATGTTTATGAAAAAGTGGGGTTATGAATTTCCCAAGGGCTGGAAGGAGGCGAGTTTTAATGAGAAATATTTTATAGAGCCAATGCTTTATGTAAAATTTTGGTTAGAAAGCATGGCTCATCTAGTTGTTGACCATCCACTAATATATAAAAGATTCTACAGAATAAAAAATACAAATGAAAATAGCCATATTTCATAATTTTTTAGATAACATAGGGGGCGCTGAAATAGTCGGGCTTATTTTAGCCAGAGAGTTTAATGCAGATGTTTATACAACCAATATAGACGCAGATAAAATAAACAAAATGGGTTTTGGAGATGTTTTACCCAGGATAAAATCAATAGGCAAAATACCGGTAAACGCGCCCTTCAGACAGCAGTTTGCTTTGTGGAGATTTAGATTTTTAAATCTAAAAAATAAATATGATTTTTATATTATTGACGGGGACTGGGCAATGTCTGGGGCAGTTAATAATAAGCCGAACTTATGGTATGTGCACTCCCCCATAAGAGAGATATGGGATTTATATGAAAACACAAGACAAAAAACAGTAGTTTGGTATAAGAGGTCGCTATTTGATGTGTGGGTTTTGTATAATCGTTATTTAAATAAAAAATATTTAAAACAGGTCGATACTATAACCTGTAATTCAGAAAATACAAAGAATAGGGTTAAGAAGTTTTTAGGGAAAGACGCAACGGTTATAAATCCTCCCACAGACACGTCTAAATTTAAATTTGAAAAATCTGGAGATTATTGGCTTTCAGTGAACAGATTAATAGGCCACAAGAGAATTAATTTACAACTTAATGCATTTGCAGAATTGCCAAAAGAAAAATTAGTTATTGTTGGAAGTTATGAACAATCAGTTCATTTTAAGCAGTATGCAGAGCACTGTAAAAAAATAAAACCAAACAATGTTGAGATAAAAAGCTGGGTTAGTCAAAAAGAATTAGTTAAACTATATGCTAATTGCAAGGGCTTTATAACAACAAGCCAAGACGAGGATTTTGGTATGAATGTTGTAGAGGCAATGGCTTCAGGTAAGCCCGTAATTGCTCCGAATGAGGGCGGATACAAAGAAACAATTGTTAACAATAAAACAGGAATTTTAATTGATAGCATAGACGGAAATAAAATAATTGAGGTAATAAAAATAATAGGCGCAAATCCAGAAAAATATAAAAACGCCTGTATTGAACAGGCGAGAAAATTTGATACGCACATTTTTATAGAAAAAATAAAAAAAGAATTAAGGAATTAGCTAATAATGAAATTTTACACAATTGATCCAAATAAAATTGATTTAAGAATATTTGATGATTTTACCTATTCAAAAAGAAGCCATTTTAGGTTATTAGATAAATATTCATTAGAGCTTAACAAGAAAAGGATTGATATCGACGACGCTGATTTAAAAAGATATCAAGATTTGCTTGTGTTTTCTTTTATAAAAAATCATATTCCTGTAGGTTCAAAGATATTAGATATCGGCGGTGGAAATTCTAGGATATTGTCATATTTTAAAAACAAGTATGAATGTTGGAATGTTGATAAATTTGAGGGAAACGGCAGTGGTCCTACCAAAATTTATAATCCCGGTTATTCTGTAGTGGTTGATTATATTGGTAATTTTAATCACATATTGCCGGATAACTATTTTGATTTTGTTTTTTCTATATCTACGCTAGAGCACGTGCCGAGAGAAGATGATATTTTATATAAAAAAATAAATGATGATATAAATAGGGTTTTAAAGCCCAAAGGATATTCCTTACACTGCATAGACGTTACCAACCGAGGCGGTAAAGTGTGGTCCAATAATATTTTACATTATTTTTTTAAAAACAATCAAACAGTCAATAAGTTTATACCGTTCGACAAGATGGTTGAGAATTCAGACCTATACTACATGTCTGAAAAAGCTTATTACAAAACTTGGTATAAAAATTCAAAAAAATCTTATGATGATATGGGTAAACCTTTTTCGTGCAATATCTTGTGGCAAAAACCCTCTGCGTCTTTAACTAAAAGTGATGGACATAATATGGCAAACGAGGATAATTTTTTCAAGTTGCTAAGAGACAAAATTGAACGACTGAGAAGTATAAATAATAATATCTAGTCGGTTTTTATTTTTTTAAAATTTATAAAATTATTAATCGCCAGACCCTTTATAGTTCCACGGAAAAGAATATATTTTTTTTTCTACAAGCTTACTTAGTTTGTCTAACAAATAAGAACTGTAATAATAAAAGTAATTTTCCGGCCAGTATTTTTTTGAGACATCAATAGACTCTTTATATTGCTCTTTTCTTTTGGCAATAGATTTTGCTGTTTTATGATACCTACTTTTAGATAAAAATTTATCTAAAAGGTAAAGTTTATATTTTTTATTAATTCTCAAATACCAATCATAATCCATGCAAAACTGGATGCCTGTATTTAAATATCCAATTTCAGATAGCAAGTCTCTTCTAGCGAATGTGGACGGCTGGGGAATATTGAATTGCCAATAAACAGAGTTCCATCTTTTTATTAATTCTGGCCTATTAAATTCTCTAGATTTAAAGTGTCTGAAGACTTCACCTTTTTCTTTAATAAATAAATTTTGTCCAAAAACTACTTTTGTATTTTTATTTTTCTCAAAAAAGGTAGAAACCTCTTGTAGGGCCCCGTTTTCTAGCAGGTCATCTGAGCAGAGCCAATTTATAATTTCTCCCGACGATATTTTGAGCCCTTTGTTTATTGCTTGGCTTTGTCCCCTGTCTTTTTCTGACAACCATATATATTTTAAGCTTTTGCACCTTGGAATAAATTCGCCCGATTTTATCAGTTGGTCATATTCTTTAATAATATTTATGCTATTGTCTGACGACTTTCCATCGATTATAATATATTCTAAATCAAAATCTCCTGTTTGGTTAATGACAGATTTTATTGTCTCTTCAATAAACTCGCCTTGGTTTAAGCTTGGCGTGATAATTGAGATTTTCATTTATTTCTTTTGTTCCAAAATATTTTTAAGAGAATTTATTTTTTTGAATAAGTCTGAGTATTCTTTATCTGTATTTGTTTCTTTAGGTTGTGTTGGGCTAAAGCGTGTCTTTTCTTTATTATAAAATTTTTCCATTCCAATTATATCAATACCGGCTAGTTTGTTGCCTTTTTTATCCTCTTCTTCAACAAGTTTTTTATTAACATCTTTTTCCATTAGTTTGTCATTTTCCGGATCCCTGATGTTTGTTAGGTGAAGATGGCAAGCCTGTATGTCATTTGATGGATTATAAACCCTAAGACCACTATTTAATAAGTGATAATTTAAAAAACTGTCACAGTGAAAGGTTCCCAGCTTAAAACCGCACGTAAAGTTCACTTTTAAAGGAGCTTGGAATATCCAGGCATCTTGAGAATATGAACTCCAATCTTTTATTTTGCCTATAAATGGAGTTATTTCTAGGTCTTTTATAGTGGCTTTGCACCCGCGCTTTTGCCAGCAAGGATAGTTGTAATTACAGTTTTCGGCATCTTCTTTTTTTAGTAATAATCTTTTATCATTGCAAATTTTACATATGCTTATAAATTTGTGTCTTATAATAACTTTGAATTGTTCTAATTTTTGATTTGCTGTTACATTCCACCTGGTAAGACTAAAAAATATTCCACTTAAATTTAGGTCTTTTATAGGGCTCAAAGTATCATTAAAATAAATATCTCCATTTGCCACAATAATTTTCGATTTAGGGAAACTGCTGTTTGCATAATTAAAAAAATCTCTATATGTTGGTCTGGTCGATATTATAATAATATTAACAGTGTTTTTTTTAAGAAACTCAAATATGTCGTTATTGTCATCATCTTTGCTTATGTCATAAAATACGGTGATGCTGTCAATTAAAGGATTTTCAAGATTTTTTTTGAGACATTCCTTATATTCGTTTGCCCTTGATTCATTTTTTTCATTGTATAAAGAAGTGACAAGCTTGAATTTGTTGGCCTGTATTTTTTTTTCAGAATGACTAATTTTGCCATTAAAATCATAACCGAAAACCCGAAGTTCTTTTTTGAAACTATTTTTAACTATATCTTTTGACTCTTCGTTATAATACTTGCTGTAGTGCTCATGTGAGCCTTTGTTTTCGTGTGGCAGGGCAATATTTTTCAAGCCAACCCTATTCATTGCTTCTTCAAAATCATTTTGGATATTTTCATAATTTCCCAAGAAATCTACCATTATATTATCATTACCATCTAATACTGTTTCTGCCTGAGTTAGCACCTCTCTGCCCTTGTACTGTCTTATCGAAAATTCATTGAAATCTTTATATTTTTCAAC
>JAPLZA010000076.1:7366-16228 GCA_026395275.1 Candidatus Staskawiczbacteria bacterium
ATATTTTTCAACTGTAGACTTCAAATCTAGGAATCTTTTGTTTGAATGGTCAATAGAGTTTTCTCTTAATATGTAAAAATAGTTTGATACCGCCCAATCATATGGGTTCCTGACAAAAGCAAACTTAAAATAGCTGTTCCATCTTCCAGGATCAATCATTTTTTTCATTTCAATCGCAGGCAAGTGGTGTATGGGGGTGTTTAAATATATTTTGTTGATTTTATATCTGTCAATTTCTTTCTGTGATATAAGGTCCTCTCTATAGACATCGCAGTAAGGCTTTATGGCCTCTTTTATGCTGGTTCCGGCCACTTTAGGGACATGAAGAAAAATAAATTTGTATTTATGGGAGATTATCATTTCTAATTAAACTTCAAATCTAAATCTAAAAGATCCATTTCTTTTTTTACCTTTTTTTCCAAATCAGAAAAGAAACCTTCATTATAATAATCAAAGTCTTTTATGTTGTTCTTTTTTTCTATGTTAAGTCTATTTATCAAAGCTGATAAAAGATTTAAATCTATTTTAGAATTTGGGTTAATAAATTTTAATATATTTATAAAAGAAATATGAGGAGACTTAATTAATTCTTCATAAGAAACGTAAATACGGTTGGTATCATTTTTCCAAACAAGCCATTTTTTTACAAAGTTTTTCCAAAATTCAATATCTTTGTTAGCAAATTCTTCCCAGCCCTTTCTGTTGAAGTTTACGTCGCTGGCAAAAAAACTGCTCATATTATTATGCAAATAATAATTAAAGTGAGAAACAATAGAATCTAAAGGGTTTCTATATAAAATTATATAAAAAAAATCATTTGATGGTTGTAGAGATAAATCAAAGTCATGGGTTTTTTGGAAATTTGTTTTTGGGTCACTGCAAGGAATTTGTTTGCAGTGGTTATAAAGTTCACAATAATGCATATCTCCGGCCGTTAAAACTCTAGAACACAAAGTATCAGTTTTATCCCCGCTTGTTTCCAAATAATTTAAATCTTTGCTGTAATATTTTAAAAGAAGATTCACCAACAAGTGGTGCCCTGATCTCGGAAAAGTTACGCAAATTATTTTTCTCATAATTTATATTTGAGTCTGGTTTTGCTTTAAATCACTAAATTTTACGAGTATTTCTTCCAATACTGCATACAATTTAGCTTGCGCTATTCTATTATTAAAAAATTTAGAATCAACAAGCTGTTTTAACTCTTCAATAAGTTTTTTTGATTCTTCAGACCGTTTTAACAGCTCCGGACTTTTATTTTTTTCTTTTAGTTCGTCTAATATTAAATCTGTTCTTTTTATTATCTCTGTATTATCAGGTCCGGGTTTATTTAAAATTTTTTCTAATAAATCTACAATTTCTTTATTAAACTCAGTCTGTTTATTGCCAATATTTAATGAATACAAATTCATTATTTTTTGGTCAATATTGTGTTGGATTCTTAAATAAGACTCCATTATAGCCATAAGCAAAATTAGTATTGAAAAACCCGTAAGGCTGAAAAAGAAATAAGCTTGGTAATAAAAGAATAAAACAATTGATGATACTCCAAAAAATAAAACCAAAAGAGCTAAAATCAGCTTAGTTTTTTGTTCTATGTTCATTTTTTTGAATTTTTAGTTAGTATTATTTCTATGGGTGATTCTATCAAGTAAGCAAACAAGAGTCAATCTTACCCGTTATTTATTCAGCAAGCTGACATATTTATCAATAACCTTCTGCGGATCTCCTTCTTCTATGATTTTTCCTTTATCAAGCAGAATTACTCTGTTGCAATATTTTTTTATCATATCTAAGCTGTGGCTGACAAGAATTACAGCTGCCCCCTTCTTTATTAAATCTTCCATTTTTTTTACACCTTTGTCCTCAAAATCAATATCCCCGCCAGCTGAAAAAACTTCATCAAACAATAGAATATCCGGGTTATGATGCTCTAAGCAGTGTATTGAAATTGAAAAACCCAACCTAGAAATCATCCCCGAAGAGAACTGAAAAATAGGGGTGTTTAAATAATCTTTAAAGCCCGATAATTCAACTATTTGGTCTATTTTTGCGTCAACATCTTTTTTGCTAAGCCCCATAACAGCTCCCAGAAGATATATATTTTCTTTCATGGTTAGCTTAACTTTTATGCCCTGCCCAAAGCCCGTAACATAAATAAGGCTACCGTTTGTCTTAATAACGCCGTTATCGCTTTTATAAATACCTGCGGCAACTTTTAAAAGAGTTGATTTACCCGAACCATTTTTTCCTATAACGCCCAAAATCTCCCCAGAGCAAACAGACAGGGAAATACTTTTTAAAACCTCAAATTCAAGTTTATTCTCTTTAGGATAGAAAAAATTTATTACGCGAGACAATACTGACTTGTTGTCTTTTTTAATTCTGCGCGTAAATTTTTTGGTTACATTTTCTAGCCGTATTCTTTCTATTTTGTTATTTGTCATACTAGTTCTGCAAATTTATTTTTGAATTTTTCAAAGACAAAAAGCCCAACAGCTAAAAAACCCAGGCTTATGCCAACAGCTACCAGCATCATCCATGTTTCCGGTAATTTTTGATAAACAACTATTTGGCGAGAAACATCTAAAAAATAAAATAAAGGATTGAATAAGTTCGCAAAATAATTGGGGTCAGATGGCTTTATAGTATAAAAGGTTGGGGTTATAAAAAAAATAAGCTGGCTGGCGAAAGCCCATATGTTTGCAAAATCGCTTACATACGTTCCAATTGTAGAAAACAGTAAAGAAACGCCGGTCATAAATATAAGAAAGAAAAACAGAATTATAAAATAATAAACAATTCCTATAAGGGGAATTTTAAAAAACACCATAAATACGACTATTAAGGCCACTTCAAACAGATGAGAGAAAACAAATTGTAATATATTAGATAAAACAAAGGGCTCGTATTCTATTTTCATAGACGTTATAAATGATGAATTTCCAGAAATAGAATTTATAGAAGTTCCCGCTATGGATGTAAAAAGATTACTCATTACTATACCAAATAGAAGATATATTGGGTAAAATTCTATTTTGGACTCAGAAAAAGCAACGCCCTTTATAAAAAGTATAATTAAAAATAAAAGCAGAGGATTCAGCAGATACCACAATATCCCAAGATAACTGCCCTCGTTTCTTAGTTTGAAGTTTGCTTTTGCTAAAGTAAAACTCAATCCAAAAATGCTTCTGATTTTTTTATATAATTGTTTTATTCTCTGTGATTTCATGGAGTTTTATAAAGCATAAATCCCTCTTGGCTTTGATCTATTTTTTTAAAGCCCGGGCAATCAATTTCGTATAGGTAAATATAGTCTAACTTAAGATTTTTTACCAGCTTATTTCTCCCTTGGCAGTCTGCTTTTAAAAAGCTGTTTAATATGTCTCCAGAGCCTATGGAAATGGTGCCTTTTTTTGTTAAAACAGGGTAGTTGTTTGTGGCAACTCCTATAACCGTCCCCTTCCATGCAACGCTTAGAAAGTTTTTATTTTTAATATCTTTAAATATTTTTAAATCGTCTGCAGTTAAATAATTATTAACCGGAGCCTTAGGATTTTGTATGGAACCATCTTCCGGATTGACCAACACAAATTTTTTCCAGTTTTCTCCCTGCGTGTAAAAAGGAATTAAGAACAAAAAAACAAGCAAAGCAATTGCTCCAAAGATTTTAAAAACAAGGCGTCCGTTTTCTCTAAATTTAAATTCTATGTATTTTTCTATTTCAGACAAACCAAACCCGGAAATAATCACAACAATTATAGAGGTGATGATAAAAACTCTTTCCGGGTCTATAAAAAATCTGTTATTGCTAAACTCATAAAACAGCCAGAAAATAGTTCCCAATATTAATTCTGACAACAAAACCCTTTTTTTGTTTCTATATAAATAATATATTCCAAAAACTGCCAGCAAAATTGCAGGCAACGGAATTATGTCGTAGAAATTAACCAGTAATATAGAGGGCGCTGTTAGAGAAATAGAAAATATTCTTGAAAAAATATAAGTTAAAGCCTTGGCAAAAGGTGAAAACATTATTAAGCATAAAACAAAAGCAATTGCCACAACACAGCCAGATATTATTGGCGTTAATTTATGTATTTGTTCTTTTGGTAATTTTTTTTCTTGGAATAAAAATATAACCAGTGCCAGAAAATAAAAAGGAAAAAGCGGAGGGTAAAACAACGAGCCAAGAATTACAGGTATGAAAACAAACTTTACATCTGCAAACTCCATAAGGCAAAGGCTTAATAGAAAAAATATAATACCAATGTTAAACGGTATTAAATGCCATAGGCCAGGCAAATTTCCTCCAAAAATAATATAAAGAGCCAGCAAAGAACAAATGCCAGATACCAATTTTGAGATGTTGCTTATTCTTAAAAATAAATATATTAACAGAATTATTAAAGTGTTTATAAACAAGGATAAAGCAGTATATTGAGTTATGGGGTTTAGCCCTAAAAGTAAAATAATTTCTGAAACAAAAGAATGGAAAAATAATTCCAAGTTTGGGAAAAAGGTGTTGTTCAAAATATTGTTAAAAGGTAAATTGTGGTTGGTTATTGACCCTTGCACTAAAGAAACAGCGTACCATTCATCTGAAAAATATGGATATGGATAAACCATATTTTTAACTTGGTGAAAATAGGTGCTGGTGTCTGTTGCCGAGCTTATTTGACCTGTAAAATTGTAGTGAACCTGGTAAAGAGTTAAAAGCGAAATTAAGGCAACAGCTAAAACTATCCAATCAATATTTTTTAAATTAAAAAAACCAAAAGGCTTGCTCCCCTTTCTTGTTTCTTGCCCTGAGCCGTGCCGAAGGGTTAAATATATAAAAACAACCACAATATCAGCAAGCAATGTGCAGGCAAAAATTACCCAGTAATAAAATATTCCTAAAGATTGGACTAGTAGCCCTAAGACGCTTTGAAAAAACATTAAAAATAGCAGGACATAAATAAAGCCCTGTTTTTTGTTGGAAAACAAGCTTATTAGTACAAACGGCAAGGCTAATAAAACTAGACCGACTATAAGAGTTATCATAAGAGATATTACCCCATTCTATAATAATTTAGTCCTCTGCAAAAGTATTGACAAGACTGTTGTATTATGCTATAATAAAAGAGTAGTGAACATTGTCAAATACAGCTTTAAAAGAGCGGGATTCCCTGCTCTGGCTGTCAGTCAATTACAGATTGGAGGATACGATGAAATCGGTACAACTTTTCTGGTTGTTTGAGTGGTCGGTTTTGCTGGTGTTCATTTGGTATGGCGCCTCATGGTGCAACTCGGTCAAGTTTGACGAAGTGGCTTTACGCCAATTCTTCGGCAGGCTTGAGAAGAAAATCCGCGAAGCAGGGTTGGTGTGGGTGCCGAAGTTTCCGGGCGTTGGCTTGGTGCGAGTCACCAAGAAAATGTTGAAGCTTCGGTATGAGCGAAAACTAGGAAGTGAACACAAAATCTGGACCTCAGACATGCAAGAGGTTGGATTTGAGGGAACTTTCGAAGTGATGCTCCCCTATAAGGAAGTGGACTCGCTAATTACAATGAGTGAGGCGGGTGTGCACTTCGACGAAGCCGGCCTGACAGATGACTTAGAGGACCCTTTGATTGCCATTGTTAAGCAGGTAGTTTCCGCAAGGGGCTATGAGCAACTGCTTAAAGACATTGACATCAAAGCCATCAACAAAGCCATCAACGCCCTCTTGCATAGTTCCAAAGGGATTTTGTGCAAGCTGGGGATTCTTGGCTCAAACCCGAAAGACGAGAGTGCTGGGACCGGCTACGCCAGGTTTGTGCTGGAGACAATCACCATCTCCGAGGAGTTACGCAAAAAGCTCGAGAGCGTCAAGACGACCGAGCTGGATGCAACCATTGGCAAGCAGACCGCTAGCCAAGCTGCTGAGCAAATCGGCGGGCAAATTCTTGGCACAGTTGCCAGGATGCACGGTAAGACCGCTGAAGAGCTTGAGGCAGCCCTGAAGGCTGACCCCACGTTACGAGGTAAGTCCACCAAGGATGGCGGATTTGCAGAAGACTTCGCGTATGCGCAAGACCAGGTCAAGAGAGACCGTGCCGGGCAAAATTTGTCCGAAGTGCGCATTGGCTCAAGCGACGGTTCGCCAATTCCTGACGGCCTCACCTATTTGTCTGTTGGTGGAGGTGGTGGCGGTGGCGGCATGTTCGGTGGCGGCAAAGGTGGCCGTGGCGGAAAACCCGGTGGCGGTGGCGGACAACAGCAAGGCGGTGGCCCAAGTGGTGGTCAAGGTGGTGCCGGCGGTCGTCCTGCTGGTTTCGGCGGAAGCAAAACGTAGAGACTCCATGTAGTTTAAAGAAAGGAACAACAAAAGGGACGGTGGTAAGCACGTAGATGCAAACCACCGTCCCGATTTTTTTTACAAATTTTATTCTATTGATTCTCTATAACTATCTGGTCCTTTTGAGTCGGGTTTTTTTATGACCTGATCAGCTATTTTTGTTTGATCAAATTCTTTAATAGATTTTTTGGCAACCTTTTTCTCTGTTTTTTTCGTGGGCGCATCAGTCATTGTAAACGCCTTTTCTTGCTGTGCAACAGGTTTAATATAATTATTAGCTGCGGGTTGTTTTATTGTTTTTTCGGTTATATCAAGGCCTGGTGATTTTCTTTTTATTAGTTCTTCTTCAGGAAACTTTTTTAGCATAGGGACAATTTTGTTTATAACATCTTGAGATAATTTTTCAGAATTTTCTTGCGAAATTCCTAAATCTTTTTGGAAAGAAACAACTAAATTATTTTCTGTGATTAGCCCTGTCATAAAATCCCTTATAGACTTAACTATTATACTCGAATTAAACAAAATGTTTCCCTTTATTTTTTTAGCAACCTCTTCTTCACTCTCCTGAATATTATATTTTTTTGTTAAATTATAAATAGCTGTAGCCGCTTTATCTGTAAGCGGTATAACTGTATTTTGTTTTTCTGTCATATTTTTTTATTCAATTTGTTATTATTTTTATGGCAGAGGAATTTCTTCCATAGCTCTATACAAAGATTCTAGTCTGTTTTGCTCTCTTTGTTGTACGTCAGCTTCAGTTTGATTGTTGCTTGCCCTAGCTCTACCAGCCGCAGCCTGTGCTGCTGCCCATCTTGCTGCTATGGCCGGCATCAGGCTTCTAACCCTATCTCTTCGATCAGGAGTTGCATAATGAACGCCCCCTCTAACTTTTTCAGGTGTAAGCCTGTTAATTCTACCTTCGGTCCAATGTGCAGCATCTACGCTTGCTAACTGTTGATTATTCATATTAGGTAGTTGTTCATCAAGAGCTTGATCTGTCGCAAGTCTATCAATATCTGCTACGCTAGCACGTGGATTCGCCAACTCAAGCCTTCTTCTTCTGGCGACATTTTGCGGTGCATATTGATAACTAGCTTTTTCAATCTCTTCTGGTCTCTCTCCGTGTGCTACGGCATTATTAAATGCAGCTTGACGATGTGTTGTAACCAAATCAAGGTCGCCCCTCTTTCTAAGGGTCTTAAATCTTTCAGCCTGAACTTCTGGGTCGCCACTAAATGTGGTGCCGGCATTAAGCGCCGTAGCAAGTTCTGTGCTTTGCTGTCCGCCAACTAAATCTTTTTCTCTTACTCCATTTTGGATTGCTTCAGCCATTCTTTGGCTTCTTATGGCATCAGGAACTAAGCCAAGCTGATTGGTTTGGGCTAAATTCTTTGTTATTGCGGCCCTGTCTAGCGCAGCTTCATGGCCCATTCTATTGCGAGAAAGTTCTGCTACTTTTTGTTCTGTGGTCATACTAGCAACACGGTTATTGCGTTCTTGAGTATTCATTCTAGATTGCTGGTTTGAAGCAGTAGTGCCCGGCTTTATTAATCCCAAACCTTCTCCAGCACGAGTGGCAGTGTCTTTCATTCTAGCGCCAAGCTTGCCCATGCCTGTTTTGTCTGCAAGTAATTTTGAACCGGCACCAACAGCTCCCACTGCAAGGCCGGCAGCTCCTTGCGCTAATCCTGTGATTGCGCTTCCAGCCATTGATGCTAAGCCGTTGTCTTTGGCGGTCATCTTAAACCCGGCATAAAGGAAAATTAACACTATTGTAACTGAAGTGAAAAGGGATATTAAGCTTTTGTCTGTAGTGTTTATAGCTGCTACTAACGGTTGGACAAGGTAAAGTACAAATGAGCCAAATATTCCAACAAAGCACCATTTTATAAGATTATGCCACCATTTTGACCTTATTTCCTTTGCTGCCTGAAAAGGAAAAACCCAACAAATAAAAGCCAGTGGCGATAAAATATACAGCATTATTAAAATAGCATATCTTGCTATTATTAAAATTCCAAGATAAAGGAAAGTGAATGCAAAACCTAAATATACAAAACCAAATAGTGCGGCATTTGCCATAAATGTGTATTGCCTGTTTGTGGCGACCTCTTGAGAGAGTAAATCTACTCCGGTCATTCTTACGTTGTTCAAAACATTTTCTCCCATATTTGCATTTCCGCCAGATAAACCGGTTGTTATTATATTTGAGGCGTCAATAACCAAACCACACAGTAAACCTGAGAAGTTGATTATAAGAGCAATTAATACCAATCTTCCTAAAAGTTTTTTTGCTTCATACTCTCTGAGCCTTAAAGAAGTACCTACGCCTACAATAATAAAACCTAAAACAATCATCATATTGGCTAAATCTCTTACAGTTGCCCAGGCGGGAGTAAAAGCAGGGTCTGTTGTTATTACTTTACTCATAACTGAAAATACTACATAAGAAAGCAGATAAGCACTGTATGCAGCAATTTCATAACATCCCCATAATACAAGTCTTGATAGGCCGACGACTATTTGTTGCCAAAGACCCCAG
>JAPLZA010000036.1:0-16577 GCA_026395275.1 Candidatus Staskawiczbacteria bacterium
CAAGAAAATGGATTTAGAAGTTCTACGGTAAATATTCCGGCAATTGTTGGTTTTGCTAAAGCTGCTGAGATTTGTAAAACAGAAATGAAAAAAGAATCAGCAAGATTAACAAAGTTAAGAAATAAATTAATAAAAGGAATTTTTAAAATAAAAGGTTCACGTTTAAACGGCCATTCTAAAAATAGACTGCCGAATAATGTTAATGTGTCTTTTCCTTTAATAGAAGGGGAGTCGTTGTTAATACAGTTAGATTTGCATGGGATTGCTTGTTCTACGGGCTCGGCCTGCTCTTCTATAAAATTAGAGCCAAGTTATGTGCTTTTAGCTATTGGATTAAAACCGGCAGAAGCCCATGGGTCTTTAAGAATTTCTTTGGGGAGACAAACAACAGAAAAAGATATAAACTATTTTTTGAAAGTTTTGCCAAAGGTTGTAAAACAATTAGAATTAATGTCTCCATTCAAGTAATATGAAAAAAAATAACAAAATTTGTGGAGGTCTTTATACGGAAAAGGTTATGGAGACATTTAAAAATCCGCATAATTACGGAAAAATTAAAAATGCATCGGGAATCGGAAAAGTGGGCAACATTGTCTGTGGAGACGTGATGTGGCTTTATATTAAGGTAGATAAGAATGAAAAAATTAAAGACATAAAGTTTGAAACTTTTGGATGCGTTGCAGCAATTTCTACAAGTTCTACAATTACTGATTTGGCAAAAGGAAAAACTATAAAACAGGCTTTGGCAATAGAAAAAAATGATATTGTAAAAAAACTTGGCGGGCTTCCGGCAATAAAATATCACTGTTCAATTTTAGCAGTGGATGCATTGATTGAGGCAATTTATGATTATTTTTCTAAAAACAAAATTAAAATTTCGTCTGATTTGGAGAAAAAACATCAGATAATAAAAAAATCTAGAGACATCATAGAGGAAAGATATAAAAAGTAAAAACATATTGACATGGAAGGCAAAAAGGACGAATATGAAATTAACATCGTCCTTTGAAATTGTTTCTTAGGCGACCCAAAAACGCAAAAGAAAGGAGCCTGCCATGATCAGGAAGAAATTGCGAGAATGGGCCGTCAACAGAGAATTGTGGCGCCCCAAGTTAATAGTGATTAACCACGCCAGTCCCATTTGGGACAGGATAAAGGCCGGTAATTATTTCCATGTTGACATGGATATAAATGCAGAAAGCTTTCCTCTTTTTTTGAAAGACGAAGTAGAAGAGAAGTTGATAAAGTTTTATCATCGTCCACTTGGTTTGGAGATTAGCACTCAAAAGGCAATCTTTAGGATTGGAAGAGCCAAGAGGATGGGTGTTCCTATCGGAATTGAGGAATTGCTTGCCATTGGTGAGCAATATTCAGATCTTCAAATGGAATATCCTATGGTTGCCCTGGGAACTGTCTGTAAGTGTGAATTTATGGGGCACGATGGTTTTGCTTTTCCTTGCCTGTATGAGATTGAAGGTAAAAGAGAATTGGGTTTAACGCGTTTCCGCGGAGATCCAAAGTTTCATATTTGGGCAAAAGATTATCGTTTTCCATATTATGTTCCGGATCCTAAACCAGAACAGACAGTTGGATTCGAGATTCCTGTGCCACAAGTAGCTTAGCCGGTGAAAATTTTTTCGTAAGACTTTTCATCGGTCTTTTTTTCTAATAATAATGAAATCAACAAAAAATAAAAAATTAATACGGGTTGTTGTGGGGATGTCTGGGGGAGTTGATTCAAGCGTTGCAGCAGCTTTGTTAAAGCAGACTGGTTTTGACGTTGTGGGAGTTTTTATGAAGTTTTGGAAGGATGGTAAATCGTCTGACAATAGATGTTGTTCTGTTGAGTCAGAAAAATTAGCCAGGCTGGTTGCAAAAGAAATTGGAATTCCTTTTTATGTGTTGAATGTTGAAAAAGAGTTTAAAAAGAAAGTTGTTGATTACTTTTTGGCAGAATATAAAAAAGGCAAAACCCCAAATCCTTGCGTTGTTTGCAATAAAGAAATTAAATTCGGATTTTTGATAAACAAGGCATTATCTTTGGGAGCTGATTTTGTGGCAACGGGCCACTACGCTCAAATTTCGCTCTCACGCTCGGCAACAAACTTTTTTCCGTCTGCTGGTAAGCCCCCTTTGCCTCTACGGGCAAGTGGACCAGGGACTGCAAAAAGTTCATTGCCTCGCTTTAAAAACTTGCTACCTCGCTTATTGAAAGGGGAGGATAAAAATAAAGATCAGTCGTATTTTTTGTGGCAGTTAAGCCAAGAGCAGTTAAGCCATGTTTTGTTTCCAATTGGTGGGTATACAAAGCCAGAAGTGAGAAAATTAGCTAAAAAGTTTAAATTACCTACGGCTGAAACTCCGGAGTCTCAGGAAGTTTGTTTTGTGCAAGATACAACAAATAATTTTCTCAAAAAATATTTAAAAGCAAAACCAGGCCCCGTAATTGAGCAAGCTCAAAACGGGGTAAAGAAAATTATAGGCCAACATAATGGTTTGTGGTTTTATACAATTGGTCAAAGAAGGGGACTGGAAATTCAGCAAGGGCCGTGGTTTGTAGTTAACAAAGATTTTAAAAAGAACATATTAGTTGTTTCTAAAAATCAAAAAGATTTAGAGAGAAAAGAATTAGTTGCGGGTGATATAAACTGGATTACTCTACAAAAGTTGCCCTTAAGCGTAGAGGTTAAAATAAGATATAAAAGCGCTTTTGCCAAAGCTAAAATTTCTTCGTTGGGGAAAAATAAGATAAAAGTTATTTTTCTAAAGAAGCAAAGAGCTATAACTCCCGGTCAGTCAGTAGTTTTTTACAAGAAAGAAGAGTTGTTAGGAGGAGGAATAATAGAATAGGGGGGGGCGTGCTATTGACACGCCCCTTTGTTCTGATATAATAGACCTATACCCCAGGTATGGGTACATACACAATTAATTATATAAATTATTATGTTAAGCAAAAATAAAGAAAAAGCGCTTATAAGCTTTAAAAAAGCTCACAGCCTATTGGCTAAAATAATAGATATGACTGAAAAAGGAGAATATTGCATGGATATTATGCAGCAAAACTTAGCTGCTATTGGTCTTTTGAGGTCAGCTCACGAAATGTTGATGGAGAATCACTTGAATTCTTGCTTTAAAAACGCTATGGCGTCAAAAAACGAGAGAAGAAAAAAGCAAATGACCGATGAAATATTAAAAGTAACAAAACTTTTTAATAAATAAATGAAAGAATATATTTATAAAGTTCAGGGAATGCACTGTGCTTCATGTGAAATTTTAATTGAGAAAAAGCTTTTGGAAGTTAAAAACATAAAATCAGTTAACGCTTCAACTCCAAAAGGGGAAGTTGTAATAAAATATAATGGAGACAGGCCGTCGTTGCAAGAATTAGGTGTAATTTTTAAAAACGATAAGTACAGTTTTTTTGAAAACTCGGATGCTTTTAAAAATAAACCATTGAAAGAAACCTTTAGTTCAACTTATTTAGGATTTACAATTTCTATTTTAATAGTGCTTGGTTTTTTGTTGTTAGATAAAATGGGAATATCAGGGCTTTTGAGCATAAGCTCAAAGTCATCTGTTTTTTCATTTTTTGGGTTTGGAATATTGGCCGGGCTTTCCAGTTGCGCTGCTTTAGTTGGAGGCATTGTGCTGTCTATGTCTAAGCAGTGGCAAGAATTATATGCTAACGAGAGAAAAACATATAAAAAGTTTCAGCCACACTTATTGTTTAATGCCGGCAGAATTATTTCTTACGCATTGTTTGGGGCGCTATTGGGAGCAATAGGAAGCAGGCTTGCAATTTCTTTGACATTTACGTCTTTCTTATTATTTGCGGTTTCTATTTTGATGATTCTTTTGGGTTTGCAAATGTTGGGGGTTAAAGGGTTCAATAAATTTCAAATTTCAACTCCAAAATTTATTACCCGAGGCATTGCAAACGAAAATAATTTTAAAGGAAAATATATGCCCCTTATTATGGGAGCCTTAACTTTCTTTTTGCCTTGTGGATTCACAATTACAGCTCAAACAATCGCTTTGCTGTCGGCCAGTCCACTGCAAGGAGGCTTAATAATGGGATTTTTTGCTCTTGGTACAGCTCCAATGCTTTTACTGATTGGTTTTTCAAGCGTGAAATTTTTTGAGAAACCACATTTGTCGGCAACTTTTTCAAAAATTGCCGGATTCTTAGTAATATTTTTTGCATTTTATAATATATATAATCAACTAAACGTATTAGGATTAATAAAATAAAAAAATGAACAACAATAAAACCATACAATATGTAACCATGTCAGTAATAATAATTTCAGTATTAATTTCAGGATATATTTTAATAGGCCCTGGCAATCAACCTTCAAATCAAGGCAATAATCAAAACCAAAATGCTAATCAAGATACGAACGGTTTAGCCCCCATAGTTAATGGCAAGCAAATTATTAAAATGACGGTTCTTGGATCTAGCTATAGTCCAAATTATTTTAAATTGAAAGCCGGAATTCCTGTGCAATGGGAAATTACTTCTTCGGGACAGTCGGGGTGTGACAGCGGAGCTATAGTTGCAAACGGGTTATTGCAGGGCATTACTTATTTAGATCCTGGCGCCGGTCAAGTTAAGGTTGTGGAATTTACTCCGCAAAGCGTGGGAACATATAGATTTAGTTGCACCATGGGAATGGTTAGGGGAACAATAGAAGTAGTAAATTAAATTTTTATGGTAAAAAAAATAACAAAAAATACCACATTAGCGAAAATAATTGAGAAAAGGGGCGGCGCTAAAATTTTAGCGAAAAATGGCGTGCCGTGTTTGTCTTGCCCAATGGCGCAATTTGAAATTGATGAGCTTAAAATTGGCAAAGTCTGCAAAATGTATGGATTAAATTTAAGTAAAATATTAAAAGAATTAAACAAATAATATGTCAGAAAAAACTACTTTAAAAATTGGTGGAATGACCTGCGCTTCATGCGCATCGGTTATTGAGTACAGCCTTAAAAAAGAAAAGGGCATTAATTCTGCTAACGTTAATTTAGCTTCTGAAAAAGCTTATATTGATTTTGACCAAAATATTTTGGCAGAAAAAGATATAAGGAAAATAATAAAAAGTTTAGGTTACAGCGTTGTTGAGGGAGATAATATTGGCAACGAGGCTAAAAAATTAAAGATTAGGTTTATTTTATCTCTAATTTTTGGTTTGCCGGTAATGTATACAATGGTTTCTGGCGCTATGGGTTTGCCAAAATATGTTTTAGCAATTTTGTCTGCGATTGTTATTTTGATTTGCTTTGATATTTGGAAATCTGGATTTAAAAAACTTATTAAATTATCGCCCAACATGGATTCGTTAATTTTTATTGGAACAGCTGTGGCATTTTTTTACAGTTTAGTAGAAACATTTTTAGGAGGGGACGTTTATTTTGAAAGCGCAATTTTTATTTTGATTTTTATTTCTCTTGGAAAATATTTGGAAGAAACCACAAAAGGAAAAACATCTTCGGCAATAAAAAGTTTAATTGGGCTACAGCCAAAAACCGCGACAGTAATAAAAAATGGGACAGAATCGGAAATTTTAATTTCAGAGGTGCAAGTTGGAGATATAATTTTAGTTAAGCCGGGAGAAAAAATTCCGGTTGATGGAGTTGTTGTTGAAGGATATTCAGGAGTAGATGAAAAAGCTATTACCGGAGAATCAATTCCGGTTGAAAAGAAAAAGGGCGACCAAGTTATTGGAGCTACTATAAATAAAACAGGAGTTTTTAAATTTAAGGCAACAAAAGTTGGGAAAGACACAATGTTGTCTCAAATTATAAGAATAGTTGAGGATGCCATGGGTTCTAAAGCTCCGATCCAGCTTTTAGCTGACAAGGTTTCGTTTTATTTCGTTCCCACAGTCATTGTAATCGCCTTGGTGGCCGGCGTTGTATGGTTTGTAGCTTTACATCAACTATCTACTGCTTTGGCTATTTTTGTGGCAGTTTTGATAATTGCTTGCCCTTGTGCTTTAGGACTGGCAACTCCAACAGCAGTTATGATGGGCACGGGTTTGGCAGCTAAAAATGGAATTTTAATTAAATCTTCTAGCGCATTGGAAATAGCTAAAGATGTTAACATGGTTGTTTTTGATAAAACAGGGACTTTAACAAAAGGAGAGCCGGTTGTTACAGAAATAATTTCTATTAATAAAGATTTTATAGAAGAAGATATTTTACAAATTGCAGCTTCTGTAGAAAAAAATTCTGAGCACCCTTTGGCTCAAGCTATTGTGGACAAAGCTAAGGAAAAAAATATTGCCTTGAGCGAAATCGAAGGTTTTCAAGCAATTCCGGGCAAGGGAGTAGAAGCAGAATTTAATGGAAAAAAGATTTTATTGGGGACAAGGAAACTCATGAAAGACAGCAAAATTTCTGTTGATTTAATTGAAGACAAAATGATAGCTCTTGAAAACCAAGGAAAAACAGCAATGATTTTAGCCGTCGGTAAGAAAATCGTCGGGATTATTGCGGTAGCGGATGTTTTAAAAGAAAATTCTAAAAAAGCAGTTGAAATGTTGCACAAAATGGGAAAACAAGTTGCAATAATTACCGGAGACAACAAGAGGGTGGGTGAGGCAATTGCTAAACAATTAGGAATTGATAGAGTTTTAGCTGAAGTTTTGCCACAGGGAAAATCTGACGAAATTAAGAAATTACAACGGCCCGCAAACGGGCACCCCGGCATGGTTGTTGCAATGGTTGGCGATGGAATTAACGATGCGCCGGCTTTGGCTCAGGCAAACCTAGGAATTGCTTTAGGTTCTGGAACTGATGTGGCAATGGAAACCGGAGAAATTGTTCTGATAAAAGACGACTTGAGAGATGTTGTTAAAGCAATGGATTTAAGCAGATATACTTTAAATAAAATAAAACAAAATCTTTTTTGGGCATTTTTCTATAATATTATTGGAATTCCTGTTGCTGCCGGAGTTTTATTCCCGTTGACAGGTTGGCTTCTAAATCCGTCTGTTGCGGCTGCGGCCATGGCTTTTTCTTCTGTAAGCGTTGTTTTGAATTCACTGTCGATGAAAGGATATAAGAGTTAGCAAGAGTTAGATGCTTGATTTTTGGTTTTTTTTGTAGTTTAATAGAAATATATATAAAAATAAAATATGGATAAAACAGCATCGGGTATTATTGTAATTATAATTTTAGCAGCAGTTTTATTTTGGGCAGTTCAGTCCGGATTTTTATCATCCATTTTAGGAGGTGGTTCTAAGCCGGCTTCTTTACCAGAAGGCATAGTTTTGTTTTATGGAGCCGAATGTCCGCACTGTAAAAACGTAGAAGCCTTTGTGTCAGCGAATAATATTGACCAAAAAGTTAAATTTACAAATTTGGAAGTCTCTTTTGCCGGCAAAACTAGTCCACAGCTTAAAGCAGATGATGCTTTGGCATTACAAGTGGCAGAAGCATGCAAAATGGATATAACCAGCGGAGTGAGTATTCCTCTTTTGTTTGATGGAAAGGATAAGTGTTTTTCTGGAGATGTAGACGTGATTAATTTTTTTAAGAATGAAGCAGGCATTAAATAGCAAATTATTTTCTTTATCATTATTTTTAGGAATTTTTTGGGCAAATTTAGCAAGCGCTATTTGTCCGCTTTGCGTTGTGGCCATTGGCGCCGGGCTTGGACTTTCAGAATGGCTTGGAGTTGATGACGTTGTTTCTTCGATATGGATAGGAGCAATATTGGTTGCGATGATTTTATGGACAATAGCTGAAATGAGAAAAAAGAATTGGAGTTTTGTTTTTGATACGGTCATAATTTCTTTAGCATACTATTTGTTAACTTTTATTCCACTTTATTATTCGGGAATTTTAGGACATCCTTTAAATAAAATTTGGGGAATTGATAAAATAGTTTTTGGAACAATCATAGGAACAGTCGTCTCTTTAGCGGGACATTGGTTAAATATTCATTTAAAAAATAAAAATAACGGGAAAGTTTTTTTCCCTTATCAAAAAGTAGTTGTGCCGGTTGTAATTTTATTAATAATAAGCATAATATTTTTTATATTACTAAAATGGAAAATAATTTAAAAATAGACGAATTTATAAAAAAAGTTCAAAAAAATAAGCAAAACGAGCTGGATTTATCTTCAGATGAAGATTTGTCTATTGCCATAATGAACTTAATTTCCATTGAAGAGCACTTCTTTTTTACCGGTGGTAAAACTGGCAAGCCGGAGTATTTTGATTTGTTAAATACAGCCCGCCAAATGAGAAAGGAATTGATGCAAAAAATTGTAAAAGATCCGGAAGGAGAAGTTTGGTGTATTTCAAAACATTTGTTGTCTACTTCAATGAGATTAATGGAAGTTGGGACAAAAGCTCAAGGACAAGGGAAAAAGCAAGATGCGCAGGAAATGTTTAAAAAAGCCTACGAGTTGTATTCATTGTTTTGGGGAATTAATTTAAAACTTATAAATTTAGGCGAAGTAAAAAAAATTGATGACAATCAATTAGACACCAAAGACGATAAAAAGGGGATTATGGGAAAATTGGGGAAGGTTGTCCAATATGTAGTCAATTGTTGCAAAGAATAAATTTGAAAGCCGTCCCGCTAAGCGGGACGGCTTTTGTTTGCAAGCATAAAATGTAGTATAATTGTAATATATTATTAATTTTAAATAAATTTATGTTCGGATTAAACAAAACATTGCCAAAGTTTTGCGACTTAAAAGGAAAAGTTGCTATAGTAACCGGAGCCGCCAAAGGAATGGGTAAGGCTCATTCTTTAACTCTTTCGAAAGCTGGAGCGAAGGTTGCTTTAGCTGATATTGATTTGGCGGGATGCCAGTTGGTTGTTGATGAAATAAAGAAACAAAGAGGGGAGTCTTTTGCTGTAAAATGCGACATGAGTCAGAAAAAAGATATTGATAATTTGATAGCTGAAACGGTAAAAAAGTTTGGGAAAATTGATATTTTAGTAAATAATGCAGGGATTTTTCCTTTCAAGCCATTTTTGGAAATGCAGGAGCAGGATTTTGAAAAAGTAATAGACGTAAATTTGAAAGGATACTTTTTAGCTGCGCAAGCTGCTACAAAAGAAATGCAAAAAAATCAGCCAAATGAAAAAGGCCAAAGAGGTTCAATTATAAATATTGCATCAATTGCGGCGATTGTGGGTTTCCCGGGACTAGTGCATTATTGTGGCTCGAAAGGCGGAATTATTGGAATGTCAAAGGCAATGGCCTTAGAGTTAGCTCCATTGGGAATTCGTGTGAACAACGTTGACCCGGGAGCTATCGATACTCCGGGAGCTTCAATGACTAATATGGATCCAAAGGCCAGAGAAGCAATGTTAGCTCCTATTCCGATGAAAAGATCGGGAACAGCGCAAGAAATTGCAAATGCAGTATTATTTTTGGCCTCAAATGAGTCTTCTTATCTGACAGGAAGCACAATGGTAGTTGACGGCGGGTGGGTTGCGGGGTAGAATAGTTTTAAGAACTTAAAACAAGGTCGAAATAAACAAAAATAAAAATAAAAACACAAAAAAATGGCAGTAGAAGCTTATTGCGTAAAGTGTAAAGCAAAAGGTGAGATGAAAGATCCAAAAGAGGTTTCAATGAACGGAAAAGGTGGAACAAAGCGCGCGGCAATGACCGGCACATGCGTAAAGTGCGGAACAAAAATGTTCAAGATAATGGGAATGAAAAAATAGTTTTTAGAAAAACACTCCGCTCACGGAGTGTTTTTTGTTATAATAATCAAATGAGTAGAAAAATTGTAATTTATTTAGTTGTTTTTTTGTTTTTGCTGAATATTTTTGCGTGGCAGGAAGTTTTTGTTTTAAACTCTCCGCATTATTTAAAAGTAGATTTTTTAAATGTTGGGCAAGGGGATTCGGCTTTTGTGCAAACTCCGGAAAATTATAAAATTTTAATTGATGGCGGGCCGAATTCTTCAATGTTGGGGAAATTGTCTTCACTCATGCCATTTTGGGACAAAGAAATTGATTTGGTTATTTTAACTCATCCGGAATCTGACCACATGCAGGGTTTTTTAGATTTATTGGAAAATTATAAGGCAGATTATATTTTGTGGTCGGGAGTCAAAAAAACTGCATTAGAATATGATAAATGGATTAATATCCTAGAAAAACAAAAGAAACTTGGCGCTAAAATAATAATTGCAAAGGCAGGGCAAGAAATAAAAGCCGGAAATATTTTAATTGATGTTTTGTTTCCTTTAAAAAGTATGGAAGGTCAAGACATGAAAGACACCTCAAATGATTCTTGCGTGGTAAATAAAATAATTTACGGCAAAGAATCATTTTTATTCACCGGAGATATAGACAGTAAAGCGGAAGCAGGGTTGGTTAACTCCGGAGAAAATATTTTATCAAATGTTTTGAAAGTGTCCCATCATGGTTCAAAATATTCAACTTCCGATTTATTTTTAGAAAATGTAAAGCCAAAAGTAGCGGTAATTTCGGTTGGAAAGGATAATTCTTACGGTCAACCGACTCCTGAGGTTTTGCAAAGATTAGAAAAATTTGGTATAAAGGTGTTTAGAACAGACGTTAATGGCGACGTTAAGTTTGTTTCTGACGGAAATAATATAAAATTAATTAAAAAATAAAAATATGCAAGGACTCGATTTTCCGCTTTTTAAAACAAAAAGCGCCAAGTATAAGAGATTTGATTTGTCAGATCCCAAAGACAGACAAAAGTATTTTGAGTATAAATGCGGGCCGGAAATAAAAAAGTTAAGGGAATATTTCAAAAAAAATACATTTGTAGCTTATTTAATGGGCAAAAAATCTTCAGGAAAGGGGACTTACGCTAAAATGTTAGCTGAAATAGTTGATAAAGATAAGGTAGCTCACTTTTCAATTGGAGATATGATTAGGTCTTTTGACGAAGTTATTCATGACAAATCCAAAAGAAAAGAATTGGTTGAATTTTTGGAGAAAAATTATAGAGGATTTTTACCGTTAGAAGATATAATGAAATCTTTAGATAACAGAAGCACTAAAACGCTTTTGCCTTCAGAATTAATTTTAGCTTTAGCTAAAAGAGAAATAGCCAAACTGGGCAAAAAAACAATATTTATTGATGGTTTTCCAAGAGACGTAGACCAGGTTTCTTATACTTTGTTTCTTAGAGACATTATAAACCACAGAGAAGACCAAGATGTTTTTATTTTAATTGATGTGCCAACAACAGTCATTGACGAAAGAGTGAAATTTAGAGTAATTTGTCCTTTGTGACAAACTTCAAGAAATTTAAAACTTTTAGCTACAAAAAATGTTGAGTACGACAAAAATGATAACAAATTTCATTTAATTTGCGATAATTCCAGCTGTAAAGGCGCGCGCATGGTAACAAAAGAGGGAGACGAACATGGAATTGAGCCAATTAGAACCAAGCTAGAAAAAGACGAAATGTTGATAAAAGAAGTTTATAAATTGCAGGGGATTCCAAAAGTTTTATTAAGAAATTCAATTCCTGTTAATAAAACAAAAGAAGTCACCGATGATTACGAAATTACTCCAGGGTATGTTTACAGCTGGGATGAGAAAAAACAAAAAGTTATTACCACAGAGAAGGCCTGGGAAGTTAAAGATGATTCAGGAACTTTGTCTAACAGTTTAATGCCACCTCCAGTAGTTGTTTCATTAATCAAACAACTCGTAAAAGCGTTGGGTATTTAACTAAAAATAGTTATCCACCCCTAGGGGGTTGACTTAGTCTCTTCTGGAGTTAAAATGAAGGTAGCTCTGATGTTTCATAATAAATTCTATACAAACTTTTTTAAGGGAATCCAATTATTCGTTCCGGCCTTGGCCCGAGCGTGAGGATACCCACTTAGATTCTATTAGAATTCTATCAGAAAGGTCAGAGCATCAAAAAAACATTCGTGAAGCGGATGTTTTTTTGATTCCAAGGAGCACAATTTACCCTTTACACAGTCTCTATAAAAGATATAATAAATAAACACAATTAATTAATTTTTCCATAAAAAATTATATGGCAAAAGAATCTTCGTTTACATTAAAAATTTGTGATTTTATAACAAAATACAGCATTTACGCACTAATTTTTTTAGTGCCTATTTTTTTCCTGCCTCAAACATCGGAAGTTTTAGATTGTAATAAGCAAGCTTTGCTGGTTTTATTGGTTTTTATTTCTCTTTTTTCTGCCATGCTGAAAGTTTTAGTTTCCGGTAAATTTGAAATAAGAAAAAATTTAATAAACACAATCGCCGGTATTTTCTTTTTGATATACGCATTGGCAACAATTTTTTCTGTATACAGATGCGGAAGTTTTTGGGGTCAGCCTCAGCAGTTGTCTGAAAGCATGATTACGGCAATGTGTTTTTTGCTATTTTATTTTTTAGTTAGTAATATTTTTTCTAAAAAAGATATTTTTGTGTCGGTAGTTGTTCTTTCTTTTTCTGCTGTTATTGCAGAATTAATTGGAGTTTTGCAACTTTTAGGTTTATTTGTTTTACCTTTTGCTTTTACAAAATCGCTGTCTTTTAATTTAATAGGATCGGTGGGAAGCCTGGGTTTTTTTGCGGCAATACTTCTTCCATTAGCAACAGCAATGTTAATTGTCTCTAAAAAATGGTGGAAAGTTTTATTTATTTTGCAGATAATCCTTTCAGGATTAATATTTGTTTTAGTTAATTATCCTGCAATATGGTGGGTTGTTATGATAGGCTCTGCTTTACTTTTAGTATTGGGGGTGATGAAAAGAGGTTTTTTTGACGGAAGGTGGATGTCTATACCCATGTTTTTCTTGGTAGCATCTATATTCCTTATACTTTTGAACCCGTTGGCGGTAAGGGTTAATGAGTTTTCTCTTTCATATGCAGATGGATTTAAAATGGGTACGCAGGCTATAAAAGAAAGACCAATTTTTGGTTCAGGGCCGGGAACATTCGCATACGATTTTTCAAAATTTAAAGAAGCTTCTTTCAACAAGGGTAATCCTTTTTGGAATACAACTTTTGGCAAATCTTATTCTAAGGTCTTAAATGATTTAGCCACATTAGGAATATTTGGATTGCTTTCTTTTCTGGCGCTTATGTGCGTTCCTATTTATTATGGAATAAAATTTTTAGTTGGGAAAAATAATGATGGGCCTAGCCAAGAAACTCCAATCCAAGCTTATTCCATTTTATTGTTGGGCCTTACGGTTGCTTTAGTCGAACAATGCATTGTTTATTTTATTTATAATTCTAATATATCGCTGGATTTAATTTTTTTCTTTACAATAGCCTCACTGGTTGCAATTATCTCTGAAAATAAAAAAGAATATGTAATGAAGCAGTCTTCTGTACTTGCCCTAACTGTAACTTTTGCTTTTACGTTAATTTTTGTTTTTGCTGTAGGCCTTATTGTCTTAGGAGGGCAGAGGTATGTTGCCGAAGTTGATTATGTAAATGGGCTTATTGATTATCAAAATGGTAAAAGCACAGAAGGTTTGCAAAAATTAGAAATAGCCGGCAGTTTGAACCCAAATTCTGATTTATATTTTAGACAATTGTCTCAAGCTTATTTGCTTGCATTAAACAGCGAGCTACAGAATTCAAAATCAAAACCTTCAGACTCTGAACAAAATAAAATACAAGTTTTGCTTTCAAATGCAGTTAATTCAGCAAAGAGAGCTAAAGATTTAAATCCTACAGACCCAAGCAATTGGTCTCAGCTAGGATATATTTATCAAAATTTAGTTGGTATTTCTGGAAATGCTTTGACCTGGGCAATAGATTCTTATGAGTCTGCTCTAAAATTAGATCCCAATAATCCATCTTTGTTTTTTCAAGAGGGAAGCATATATTTAGATCAAGCCTTAAGTTCTCCTGCAGATCAGAGAGGTAAAATATTGGAAAAATCCAGAAGCGAATTGGAAAAAGCAGTCAGTTTAAATCATACATATTCTAATGCCATATATTCTTTAGGAATTGTTTACAGCGCCTTAGATAAAAGAGATGAAGCTATAAACGCATTTACAGTATTGCAACAATTAAATCCAACAAACACAGATATCCCTAAAATATTATCTAACTTAAAGGCAGGTAATCCAATTTTACAAATAGCAAATCCTCTAAAAGAAGATATTTCCAGTCCAACAAGCACGACAAACAAAAGTGCGCCGGCGAAAGAAAGTTCTAGTTCCAGCTCTGCAAAATCGTCCTCAAAAGCCATAAAATAGTAGCTAAGTTATGCACAGTTTATTAAGGTTGTTTATGAATATTCTTCGTGTTAAAATAAAAAAATATAAACTGGAAAGAGTGTACCAATTAAAACAGCCGTAATTTTGAATCCGTGAATAAAAACGTACAAAAAAATATCGGTTTCAAAGGCGCTTTTTTTTCAATTTTATCCGGACTAATTACCGCCGGTCTTTTTTCATTTAGCTTGTATGCTTTTGCGACTGCTTGGCCTTATACTCCGCCAGCACCCCTTGATCCTGGTTGTTCATCAAGCGATCCGACTTGTACAGTTAAAGCCCCGTTAACTGATAATTTTTCAACTGATTTTTCCGGCACAGGAAACATTACTACAACAGGCACAATACAAGGCGGGGTTATTAATGTTAATGGAGTTTACACTTTACCGACAGCGTCGGGAACCAGCGGACAATATTTAAAATCTAATGGCGACGGAACTTTAACTTGGACAACGATTTCTGCTCAAGATCTTTCAGGATTAGTTCCTTATACCGGAGCGACCGGCGCAGTTGATTTGGGTACGCACGGTTTAACTGCGGGCGCGATAAATGCGAACAATCAGCCATTGGTTCCGGCAGGAACATATTCTCCGGTGGGACAAGCAAACCCGATTATTTATAGAAATAATTCCGGAGATTTAAATATTGCCGGCAGAAGCGACGGGACAAACAAAGATATTATATTTAGGTACGGAGGCTCTTTTACGGCTGCCATGATGGTTCAAGGGAGTACTGGCAATATTGGTATTGGGACTAGCGCCCCTGTAAATTTGCTTGATATAGTTAAAAGTGATGGCACAGATCCTGTAACATTTAATATACAAAATACCGTTGGCACTGCAGCCGGTTCAGCTCAATTAATGTTGGGCACAAGAAATATTGTTGGAGACACAAATGTTGGAGCAAAAATAAAAGCGCAAAGAACAGACACGGGAACAAGCGGAACAACTGATTTATTTTTTGCAGCAAGCAATGGAGCATCTATGACAGAGAGAATGAGAATAATAGGAAGTACCGGCAATATTGGAATTGGAACTGTAAATCCCGTGGGGAAGTTAGATATTTCAGAAAGCGGAGCAAAAACCGCTGTTGATTACAGCGCATATATTACTAACACTTCTACTTCATCAAGTGCTTTAGTTGATAAGTACGGATTATATATTTCTTCAACCGGAACTTGGAATGGAACTTCAGCAAATAATTATGGATTGTATGTTGACGCTCCAACGGGAGGCACAACTAATTATGCGGCTTATTTAAACGGGGCCACCATGGTGTCGGGTGGCAATCTTACAATAGCCAGCGGAGCATTAATGTTGGCAGGAACATCAAGCCCAGGAACAGTAGCAAATCCTTTAATTTACAGAGATAATTCCGGAGATTTAAATATTGCCGGCAGAAGCGACGGAACAAACAAAGATATTATATTTAGGTACGGAGGCTCTTTTACGGCTGCCATGATGGTTCAAGGAAGTTCCGGCAACGTTGGTGTTGGAACATCTAATCCGGGTTATAAATTAGATGTAAATGGAGATGTTAATATTGCCAGCGGTTCTCACTATAAAATAAACGGAGTGAATATATCAACTGGAACTCCTGGAGGTTCAGATACTCAGATACAGTATAACAGCGGGAATATTTTTGCAGGGACTTCAGATATGACTTATGGGAACAAGATGATTAGACTTTTAAAGCCTTTGTTGACGCAAGGTGGTTCAGGTGCAGGCACGGGAACAGCTTCGGCAGCCAGTGCAGGTGGTAATAATTATACAATTACAGGTTCTGGCACAAAATTTACAACAGAATGTGCAGTGGGAAGTTATATTAGTTTTTTCTCAAATATGGGAACTAGTGGAATAGTTACGGTTATTACAAGTGACACTGTAATGACAGTTAGCTCGACTTCAAATATAACTCACTCAGCTGCGACATATTATATTCAAAATCCTTTAATCAATGCACGAGCAACTACAGGAAACTTCGTTGTAAATCAACCAGTAGCAGGACAGATTTTATTCCCAGATGCGAACGGATTGGTTGATGGAGATGCAAATTTAACCTACACATCTTCGGTATTAAATGCTCCAAGTATAAGAACTGGATTGAATGGAAAATTGAAAATGACAGGAACTTGCGATAGTGCTTCTCACGATGTAATGCAGACTACTGGAATTGGCGGATGCACATCTCAATCTCTTATTATAGATGGACTAGATTATATGCAATTAAGAATAGGCGGAGGAGTTTCTCAAATTGATTTAACTCCAAATGTAACTATTCTAGATAATAATGTATATATAGCAGCTGATAAAACATTGGGTGTTGGAGTTTCACACCCTGCATATCCATTAGATGTTG
>JAPLZA010000036.1:16637-17080 GCA_026395275.1 Candidatus Staskawiczbacteria bacterium
GTACCGGAACCGCGGACGCTTGCTCAACATATACAACAAAGTATTGTGCCGGAAGTTTTTATTGCCCTTCAGCACCAGATGTAGGAACTTGTAATTCTTGGAATACTTATGGATGTACGACAAATACAGCAGATTGTCATACTTGGGATAACGACAGTGCTACTTGTGGTTCTTATGGAGACTGCACTTGGACTCCTTCAACGAGTAATTGTCACGGTTATGACAATATGGAATATAGTTGTGGGTTATATGGATGTACCTATGATGCAGGGACTGGAAGTTGCACAGGAAATTGTACAGGAACGCATTATGTTAATTGTTCTGGTTCACCTTCTTGTAGTGGGATAACTTCTAACCAAACAGTCTGTGGCAATCTTGCTAATGGATGTACTTGGGATTGGTTCACTTCAAATTGCAATAACCACTCAAATTGTGGGTGGGTA
>JAPLZA010000070.1 GCA_026395275.1 Candidatus Staskawiczbacteria bacterium
ATTTTCAGCAATTTTGCCAATTCTGTTATTGTATAAAAATCTTTTTCTTTTATTCCCATTTTACCCGCATTTATTTTATTTTACCTCAGGTTAATGAGTATTAACCTGATTATAGCACATTGTTTTAATTGATATAATATTTGCCGTTGTCTTGATTTATAAAACCTTTTAATTGCATTAGCGATAGAGCGGTGCCAAGTTTTGCAACAGGAACTGCAAACAGTCTGGCCATTTGGTCAGCTTTCATTGGCTCTCTTTTTAAGTGTTCAATAATTTTATTTTCTAAATTGTCGCCGGTGACAAACTGTTTTTCAGACTTTTTGTTTTTAACTCCGGGCAATATTTTGAAAAAATCTAAAATATCTTTTGCTTCTGTTACAGGCTCGGCGCCCTCTTTTATCAATTTAATTGTTCCTTTTGAAAGTTCGCTGGTAATCGGCCCTGGCAAAGCAAATATTTTTCTGCCATATTTTTGAGCATATCCGGCAGTAATTAAAGAGCCAGAACCCAAAGCAGCTTCTGTGACTAAAACTGCTTTTGAAAGCCCGGCAACAATTCTGTCGCGTTGCACATAAGTAAAAGTTTGTGGCTGAGTTAAGCCCTCATATTCAGAAATAATCAGACCGTTGTTGTCTAAAATTTCTTGGTAAAGTTTTTTCTGACTGCCGGGGTGTATCAAATTAATTCCGCAGGGCATTACAGCAATAGTTTTTCCTTTACATTTTACGGCTGCCGAGTGTGCTGCTTCGTCACCCCCATACATAAACCCAGAAACAATTGTAACGCCAGCTAAAGCCACCTCTGTTACCAGTTGCTCTGTTGCCTTTCGGCCATAGTAAGTTAAGTGACGTGAGCCCACAACCGCCAAACAATTTTCAAAAATTTCGTCACACCAATTTCCCTTATAATATAATCTTTTTGGACCCGAACTTAAAATAAGTTTTTTTAAAGCTTCTTTTAATGCTTTTGGATATTTTGCGTCTGTTGTTTCAACAGTTTCTACCATAACTTATAAACAACTTATTCACAGTAAATTTTATATGGCTGGTTTGGTTAATGGTGGGTAAAGCTGTTTATCAATTGTTCGCTTGAAACAAACTCGTCCGGCTGCATGGTCCCAATTACCAGGGTCTGTTGGAGCAAAAGAAGTAAAGTTCTCCCTATTTGTTTTTAAATTAAAAGTTGCGCACAATTCAAAGGTCAAATTTATACTGTCATCTACAAAATATTCATAGTTAGCTTTTGTTTGCGGGTCTGTAGGCACAGCAAAACCCGATATTGAGTTGTTAAGGCTTTCCAAGTTTGCTGGAAGTTTTTCTTTAAGTTGCCAATAATTTACTATCTGCGATTGTATCGTCTGTAAATTTGAAACTTTTACTTGGTCAAAATTGGCCGATCTTGCGGTAGTAGGTGAGCCCACAACAACAAACGCTCCAACAATTACTGCTATAACCAATATACTGGTTATCCATGCAAAATATTTTGCCAATTTTGTAGGAGTTTCTCGCCTTACATCATCTAAATAATATCCAAAAATTATTCCCGCAACTATAATCACCGACAAGGCTTTCAAAATAAACCTTGCAGTCATATCACCGTTTAAAAAAGTATTAATTATAGAAATTAAATCTCCAATTATTACCAAAGAGGCAATAAACAAAGTTAAATAAATTAACCATTTTCTTATTTTTGATTCCCTAACCTGCGACTCCCTTCTATATATCTTGTTTAAATACCACGAAACTAAAATAAATATTGGGAAAACTATTATTAAAGCAGAAACCGAAAATTTAATAAAACCAATAGAAGAATCATAATAATATGGTAAATTGTCCGGGAATGCTTTGTTAATAAATTGCCAAATTATGCCCGTAAAGCTTATTGCCGACCAATACAACGTTACTATTGCCAAAAGATGTAAAAATAAATCTCTCGGCGTATTTCTCTTCGGAACTATTTGTGAGTTTTCCATGTTATTTTTTATTTTTAATAATATTAATTATAAATTTTATTACTTAAATATGCTTTTATCATTTTAAGGCTTGGCGGAAAAACTTTCTCGGGCAGGTTATTTAAATTATACCACTTCCACTCGGTTATTTCTTCTGGTTCCATTATTTTTACTTTGCCCTCAAAATCTTTGCACAAAAATCCTATTGTCACATAATGATTGTCTGGCACAATTTCATCTGCAACACTTATTACTTTTAATTTGTCTTTATCAATTTTAATTCCTGTTTCTTCAAAAACTTCTCTAAAGGCTCCTACAATTAAAGTTTCTTTGAAATCTAATTTACCTCCGGGCATTGTCCAGGTTCCTTCACCGTGCAAGTCGCTTGAAGCTTTTTCTGCATCATCATTTCTTTTCCCAAGCAAAACTTCTTTCTTATCATTAAGAATCATCACCCCAACACCAACTTTTGGCCTTTGTTTTTCTTCCATACTTATTTATTTTTTAGATAATTTACTCTTCAGGGCCTGCAAATTATGTTGCTCCTGTCCGCCCCTCAAATTTTTTGCGCTAGCTGTTTGCCATTTATGGGTTCTTACCATTTTCTCTCTAAATTTATTAAACATTAGTCTTGTTTTTTTATTATCTGCCGGTATTTTTTTTACTGCCGATAACTCTTGAAAAACCTTTTCGCCTTTTTCAAGATGATCTGTCCTGCCAAAGTTACTTACGTCTGCATCAGCTATTATTCTGCAAAGCGGGTCTTTGTCATTTTGGACTAACTGTTTGAATCCGCCCTCAAATTCCACTTGCGTGCTTAAAATAATTTGTTTTACTCTTTTTATATCTTCTGTGCTGTAAACCCCTGATTTCTTCATATATTCTGCGGCAAGCTTAGCACCAATCTTTTCATTATTATCATATTTCTTTATAAACCCAGCATCGTGAAAAGAAACTGCTACTGCTAATAATTCTAATTCTTTCGGGTCGTTTACACCTTCGCTCAAAGCAAAAAGAACTGCTTCATGCAAAACATCCTCTAGGTGCGGCCTTCCATGATATGCCAAAACATCCGGAGATCGCTCTGCTGCTTCCGGATGTTTTTTCTTTAACCCCTCGTCAATCAATAAAAAAGCATCTTTTACAATTGGCAAATCCTTAAGTTCTAGATATTTACCTTCGACTTGTTCATCGAAAGATTCTGTTTTTTCTCTTTCGTTTTTCATTTAAAAATTAACCATTTTTGCTTTGGCTCCATCGCCCTCGTCATCCTCTTCTTTCCCTTCCGAATCAGAAGATTCGTCCTGAGCCTTGTCGAAGGATTCCTCCTTGTCTGTATCTTTCAAAAATCCACCGGCCTGAAGTTCCCAAAGTTTTTTATACAAACTATTTTCATTTGCCAATAATTCTTGGTGACTTCCTTGCTCAATAATTCTTCCGTCATCAATTACAACAATCCTGTCCATTTTTTGTATGGTAGACAATCGGTGGGCAATTACAATTGTTGTTCTGTTGCGCATCAAACAATTTAAAGCGTCTTGAATTAACATTTCAGAATTAGAGTCCAAACTGGAAGTTGCCTCATCTAAAACCAAAATTGGGGCGTTCTTTAAAATAGCTCTGGCAATAGCAACTCTTTGGCGTTCGCCTCCAGACAGCTTAATACCCCTTTCTCCCACATAAGTATCAATTTTATAGGGCAAATTAGCAATAAAATCGTCGCAGTGAGCCGATTTTGCCGCCTCCTCAATTTCCTCTTTCTTAGCGTCACGCTTACCATAAGCTATATTTTCAGCTAAGGTGCGATGGAACAGCACCGGATCTTGTGGAACCATAGATATGTTCTTTCTCAAGCTTCCCTGAGTAACTTCTGAAATATCCTGCCCATCAATTAAAATTTTTCCAGAGGTTGGAGAATATAGCCTTAAAAGCAATCTAACAAAAGTTGTTTTACCGGCACCCGACGGTCCAATCAACGCAATTTTTTCGCCGGGCTTAATTATTAAATTAACATTTTCTAAAGCCTTCCTTGATTTATTAAAACTAAAACCTAAATTTCTAAATTCAATTTCTCCCTTGTTTATAACCAACTCTTTTGCATGAGGCACATCTTTAATTTCATGAGGCAAAAGCATTATCTCAACAATTTCTTTTGAATCGGCGTAACATTGATAAACATCTCTCACTAATCTTGTAAATCCCCACAACTGGCTGATTATGTTTACTATATATACTTGCAACAAAACAAACACTCCAATGGTTATTAACCCCTGTTGCCAATATTTAATTGCAAAATAGAATAATGCAAATTCTATAACAAAACTTAAAAATGCCTGCCCGCCCTCAATAACAGCATCCAAGTTCCATGCAAATTTTGTTATTTTTGCCTGCTCGTCTGTAACTTTTTTATAACCATGCGACTCAAAATTAAATCCGTTGAAAAGCTGTATGGAATTTTGGTTTGAAATTGTGTCAGATAAATATCCTGTTGCCACAGAATCAATCGCAGCAGCTTTAATATCATATTTTAATTTCCACCTGGAAAAACCAATGTTAAAAGATAAAAAAATTATTGTCCAAACTAAAATTACCAAATCAATCCATTTATTTATAAAAAACACAACCACAAGTATGGAAATAATTCTTACAGCCAAAGGCAACAAATTCCAAACTAAGTCATCTGTTAATCTTTCAAAGGCCCTGGAAAATCTGTTTATTTTTTGCACCAACGAGCCAGCAAAACTATTAGCAAAAAAAGAATATGAATGCGACATCATATAGTCGTAGGATTGCTGTTTTAAGCTTGCCATTACCTCTGGCTCATATTTGTTGTTTGCTATAGTGCATATTCTATAAAATATCCAAAAAAGACCATTAAATCCTAAGACCCAAAAAATTATTTGCAAAAGTTGTTTTGCAATAATTGTCTTATCTCCAACGCCTGCTGAAATAACATCAAAAAATTGCTTATAGAAAAGCGGGGTTATTATTGTAACCACGTTTCCTAAAATCATTGAAGTTACCAAAATAAAAAGCAACCATTTTTTTGGTTTAATTCCACGCCAAAAAGCAGCTAAAACATCTTTCAGTTTTACTTCAGGAAAATTAATGCTCTTTTGAGTTCTTTTTCCTGCCTGCGCAGGCAGGTCTGTTTTTTCTGCCATAACTTTTTGTGGACCTGCCGGGAATTGAACCCGGACCTCGTCAATGCGAATGACGCGTAATGCCGTTTTACTACAGGCCCAAAATTTTATCTTCTTAACATAAAAAATATTTTTAGAACGCGCGTGATCACAAAAACTCCTAAAACTTCAATTGTTATATAAGCTGTATCTGCAAGCGTGCTTACCACATAGCCCTCTTTAGAATAACCAAAATAATCATTGCTAAAAAAATTAATTACATAAAGCGCGGTTGTTAAAATTATCCAAGCATAAACAAAATACTCTCCTTGATGTCTGGTCTTTTTCTCGCCAAGCCACCTAATAAACTCCTTATGTAGCGAATAAATAAGAACAACTGTTAAATAGAAAAATCCAATGGATGTAGGTAGAAAGCTCCCTCTGTCAAAAAAATTAGTAACCATTAAAATCATTGTCGCTAGGGTGACAATAGTGCACACCCAAAAAAGATTTTGATTAATAATGGCCTCTGTTCTTTTTACTTCTTTTACTCTAATATTTTTGTCGTCCATTTTTTTTGAACTTAATTATTATGTCGGGGTACTGGGATTTGCACCCAGGCTAAATCCTCCCGAAGGACTCGTGCTACTGTTACACTATACCCCGAATATTATTTCACCCAATATTTTTGTTTAGTAATTTCGTCTTCTTTACTTTGAACTTCAAATTTATCTTCCTTTGATTTTTCCGCTAGTTCTTTCAAATATTTTTCAGGAAGCTTTGCAAATTTCTCGGCCTCGGTTTCTAAATATTTTCTATTGTTCTTTTTTGGGTCATCTAAAACAAGCCCCAAAAGCGCATCCAAAATCTGGCCAATTTTTGGCCCGGGTTTCTCTTTCAGAACTTCCATTAAATCATTTCCATTTATTTTTAGCATCTTAACAGAAATTGGATCTTTGGAAACTTTTTCAATTAAATATTTTAAGTGCCTCAATTTATATGGTTCAGCTTTTGGCACACCGCTTCCAATTCTGTCTGCCTGCCTTACCTGCAAAAGTTCTTCCATGTTTTCTGGGCCCATGTTTTTCACCAATCTTCTGACAGAAGCCTCTTTTACCTCGTCAACATTGTAGTAAAACAAATGATACCTTACCAGCCTTGTAATTTTCTCAACTTCTTTGTTGGGAAACTTTAATCTGTTTAAAATTTGAAAACACATTTTGGCCCCAACAATTTCGTGATTGTAAAAAGTTGCGTCGTTTCCCTCACCGGCTTTTACTCTGGGTTTTGCAATGTCGTGGAGCAGGGCAGCAATTCTTACATACATATTAAATTTTTTCTTAGCAGTATATTCCAAGGCTTTTACAGCGTGTTGATAACAGTCATATATATGATGCTTGTTTTGGGCAACTCCATAATTTTCTAAAAGTTCTGGAACAATAAATTTCAAAAGCCCCAGCTCGCGCAACAATTCAATCCCGCCGGCAGCATTGTCAGCTGCAATTATTTTTACAAACTCATCTCTTATTCTTTCTTTTGAAATTGCGTCTAACCAAATGCTGTTCTTTTTTATTGCTTCTGAAATTGCGTCTAACCAAATGCTGTTCTTTTTTATTGCTTCGGCGGTTTTTTCTTCTATTGTAAAATTTAAAGTTGTTGCAAATCTGACAGCTCTTAACATCCTTAGGGCGTCTTCATTAAATCTTTGTTCGGGGTCTCCAACTGTTCTTATAATTTTCTTTTTTAAATCTGTTTTACCATCAAACAAATCAACAACTTTTTTCTTTTCATCCATTGCCATGGCGTTAACTGTAAAATCTCTTCTGCT
>JAPLZA010000005.1:0-507 GCA_026395275.1 Candidatus Staskawiczbacteria bacterium
ATTTATAGATAGTATTTCCGGTCTTAAAAATGTTGGAGTGCGCACTATAAAAATGTCGGCTGACGATGGTAATTTGATAGAACTCTTGTGTTATAAATCTCATCTTAAACAGGCAGGCGCTAGAAAAGATATTTGTGAAATAGGGCCGTCTCATGTCGCTTTTACTATTGAAGATATTGATTTTGAATATGAAAAATTAAAAAAAGAAGGAATTAAATTCAACTGTCCACCGAAAATTTCCGTTGACGGATCAGTAAAAGTTACTTTTTGCCGAGATCCCGATGGAACCCTAATTGAATTAGTGCAGGAGATTAAGTAGTATTTTATCGGTAAAAATGTCAAACTATATAGATACAATTTATAACGAAAAAATAAGGCCGCATACAGATTATCCTGATAAAATGTGTTTATTTTTTTTTAATAAATTTGGAATGAAAAAAGGCCAGAAACTTCTAGATGTCGGATATGGAAGGGGCGATTTTTTAAAGGGTTTCAAAGACTCCGGGC
>JAPLZA010000005.1:593-4109 GCA_026395275.1 Candidatus Staskawiczbacteria bacterium
TTGAAGTCGACCTTTTTCCTTTTGAGAACAATTGTTTCGATACTGTTTTTTCCAAGTCAGTTATAGAACACATAAAAGTTCCGGATAATTTTATGAAAGAAATTATTCGCGTATTAAAACCGGGCGGTAAATTAATAATATTGACGCCTGATTGGCAGAGCCAAATGAATATATTTTATGATGACTACACCCATGTCCATCCTTATACGGCAATTGGTTTAAGGGATATGCTGAAAGTTTTCGGTTTTAAAAAAGTTGAAGCAGAAAAGTTTTATCAATTACCGATTTTATGGAGATACGCCTGGTTAAAGATATTTTCTAGATTGCTGCAACTTTTTGGTCCGGTCAAAAAAATATATAAAAATAAATTTATTAGATGGTCTCGGGAACTTATGGTTCTCGCTTACGGTGAAAACTAATATTATAATTAATCGTAAAAAATAGAAACTTATTATATGAATAATGAAGGTTTAAAAAATAAATATGAAAAAATTTGGGGGAGTAATCCTCAGTTTTTCACTCCCTATTTTGGAGAAACTTTAGGTATGATTAATATGTACGATTGGTCCGGCAAGGAAGTTTTAGAAATAGGTTGCGGAGAAGGGGGATTGTCTTCGATGATAGCGTCTTTGGGCGCTAAAAAAGTGTTAGCGACAGATTATTCCAGCGAGGCGATTAAAACTTGTAAAAAATCTTACTTTTTAGAAAATCTGAATTTTGAAGCCAAAAGCCACAAAAACTTAAAAGGCAGATTCGATGTCATCGTCATGGAGGGTGTGTTGGAACATATTGATAAGCCGTTTGACGACCTAAACATGCTGATTAAAAATCATTTGAGAAAAAATGGCGTTGTGATAGCCAGCTGCCCATCTTTCTTGAATTTAAGGGGTCACATCTGGATGACATTGCAACTCTTGTTTAATGTGCCGATGACTTTGACGGATTTGCATTTTTTTCTGCCGTCTGATTTCGAAAATTTTTGCAGAAAAAATAAGTATCAGTTAGAATACAAATCCGTAGAACAAGATTGGGGCAGTGGGGGAAAATTGCTACTTGATTATAATAAAAGATTAAGAAACGCCTTGAAGGATAAGGATATGAAGGGGGATGTTGACAGATTGTTGAGTTGGATAAAGAAGATTATTAAGTATCAGCAGTGCAATAACGATACTGGTGCTATCATTGTTTATAAAATTAAAAAAAAATAAATTTATAAAAATTATGAATAATAATTCAAAAAAAAACGTTAAGATAGGGAATAAATTAATAGGCGACGGCGAGCCGGTTTTTGTGGTAGCTGAAATTGGTATTAACCATAACGGCGACATTGAAACTGCCAAAAAATTAATAGACATGGCGGTTTCTGCCGGTTGCGATGCTGTTAAATTTCAGAAAAGAACAATCGAACTTGTATATGCTCCGGAAGAATTAGTAAAACCAAGAGAAAATCCTTTTGGGTCAACAAACGGAGATTTAAAGAGAGGACTTGAGTTTGGAGAAGATAAATATCGAGAAATCGATAAATATTGCAAAGAAAAAAACATAATATGGTTTGCTTCGCCATGGGACGTAAAAAGCGTTGATTTTTTGGAAAAATTTAATGTTCCGTGTTATAAAATTGCCTCAGCATCTCTTACAGACGACGAATTATTAAAACATGTTAAATCAAAAGGCAAGCCAATTATTTTATCAACTGGCATGAGCACCGTAGAACAAATTAAAAACGCGGTTGAAGTTCTCGGCGAAGATAATTTAGTTTTGCTTCATTGCACCTCAACCTATCCGTCAAAAATTGAAGAGTTAAATCTAAAAGTTATTCCCTGGATGAAAGAGAATTTTAATTGTCCCATTGGTTATAGCGGTCATTCAACCGGTATTTTGGAATCAGTGATAGCGGCAGTTCTCGGAGCCTGTTTTGTAGAGCAGCACATTACTTTGGACAGGGCTATGTGGGGAAGCGATCAGGCAGCTAGTTTGGAATCCAATGGTTTGAACAGAATAGTAAGAGATATTAGAGAGGTGCCAAAATGTTTGGGGGATGGAATAAAAAAAGTTTATGAAAGCGAGAAGCCGATTATCCAAAAATTAAGAAAAGTAAAATAGCCACAAGAACATGGAAAATATAAAGGCTAAAGAATTTTCTAAAAATTATTTAGATGAATTAAAAAAAGTTTTAGATTCGGCGGAAAGAGATTTATTGGTCAATATAGAAAAAATAGCGGTTTTATTGCAAGAAACTAAAAATAAGAAGAACCAAATTTTTATGATGGGAAACGGAGGTAGCGCTTCAACTGCTTCTCATTTTGCTGAAGACCTTGCGAAAGGGACAATAGTCGGAGATTCTCTGAGATTCAAAGTGATTTCTTTGGCAGATAACATTCCCGGGATTCTTGCTTGGGCAAACGACAGTAGTTACGAGGATATTTTTATAGAGCAGTTGAAAAATTTGATGGAGCCGGGCGATGTTGTGATCGGGATTTCCGGCAGTGGCAATTCGAAAAACGTGATTAAAGCAATTGAATACGCAAACCAAAAAGGAGGCACTACGGTTGGATTTTCCGGATACGACGGCGGAAAGTTGATTAAAACCGCTAAGTTTAATATTTATGCGCCAATTTTCAACATGCAAAAAGCAGAAGATATACACATGATAGTTGCTCATATTCTAGTATCTTTATTATTGGAAATAGAAAAAAATAAATAAAACAATTATGCAGGAAAATAAAATAACAGAATTGTTTTCTTTAAAAGGCAAGGTTGCAATTGTCACAGGAGCAGCCGGTGGCAATGGCAGGGCGATTGCCGAAGGTTTTTTGAATGCAGGAGCATTGATTTATTTTGTCGATATTTCAAAAGAGGAACTGGAAAAAACAGCTAAATCGCTAAAAAATCAGAAAGCAAAATATATAATAGCTGATGTCACAAAAAAAGACGATTTAGAAAAAATAATTAGTCAAATAATTAAAGAAGAAAAAAAAATAGATATTCTTGTTAATAATGCAGGCGTTACCATAGGAGAGCCAAGCGAATTATATAGCGAAGAAAATTGGGAAAAAACTTATAAGGTAAATTTAAAAGCAGCTTTTTTGCTCAGCCAGGTGACGGCTCATCACATGATAAAACAGAAATCTGGAGTAATTATTAATATCACCAGCCTGGGTGCAGAACAGGGATTTTCCAATAATCCTGCATATGTTGCTTTTAAGGGCGGACTCAAACAATTGACCAAAGCATTGGCGCAAGACTGGGCGAAATATAATATTCGAGTTAATAATCTTTGCCCCGGCTATATAAAAACCAATATGACAAAAAAAAGCTGGGATGACTCGGTTTCGAGAGAGGAGCGTACTGGTAGGACAATGCTGGGAAGATGGGGAGAATCTTATGATTTAGTGGGGCCTGCCATATTTCTTGCTTCAGATGCGTCAAAATACATTACGGGCACAGATTTATATGTTGACGGCGGGTGGATGTCAAAAGGCATTTAAAATTATATATGAAAAAAATAAATAAAAA
>JAPLZA010000093.1:0-8090 GCA_026395275.1 Candidatus Staskawiczbacteria bacterium
TCGCCGGTAACCAATGCGAGAGTTTGCAGATTGGAGGTCCAAATGAGTTGCAAAAACATACGGCCAGCTGGGGAGATTCCAAAATGGGTGTGGGTGGTTGGCGGGATTTTTTTCGCCATCTACTTTGTCTTCATGGTCACCGCGATTAACCTTTCCTCGAAGAGAGAGGTTCCGGCGCAGGGTATGTCGCAAGGTCAGGTGATGGAAACCCGGCAAAAATCGTCGGCCACGCCCAACAATTCCAGGGTGTTGAGTCGGCAATGGCTGCCGAGTGGGTCCGTAACCAAGTAGGTTCTCGCGCAAGCGAGAAGTTAGGGGCAGCGTAACGTTCAATCCGTTCATGCCCTGTTTTTTTGCAAAAATTATAAACAATTCACTAATCTATCTGTAAACACACCCTTACATACTGGAGTTTGTAGGGGTGTGTGATATAATAAATTTATGGAAAATAAAAAAATAAAATCAGCCAAACAAATGGAGCGTCACTTAAAAGGTATGGCTAACCACCATCGAATCGAAATTCTGCTCCTTGTTGCTGAATGTGGCAATATAACTTTAGAGAATATAATTAAAAGTCTAGGAGCAAACGAAAAAACGATAGGCGAGCATACGCGAAAACTTTTTCAGGCTGGTTTAATTAATAAAAATTATCGGGGGAAATTCGTAGAGCACTCTTTGTCGCCTTATGGTAAAATTTTTGCAGGCTTTCTTAAATCTTTTAAGGAAATTCAGTAAGCGAATAACAACACCCCTACATACTGGAGTTTGTAAGGGTATTGTTAACTAAGTTGAAGTTGGTGTGTAGTTTGTGATAATATTTAAAAATAATATATGGAAAAAAGGCATAGGGTTTTTGTTGCCATAAACTTACCAACAGAAATTAAAAAAGAATTATTTGCATATTCTGAAAAATGGCTAGACCTTCCAGCAAAGTGGACAGCTAAAGATAATTTACATATTACTTTGGAGTTTTTGGGCGCACTTACAGATGAAGAAATTGGCGAGGTTTGCGTTGCCGTTAAAGAAGTCGTAGAAAGGCATAATTCATTTTCAGTGAATTTAACTAATATTTTGTATGGTCCGCCAAAGAAAATGCCACCTAAAATGGTTTGGGCAGAAGGCGAGGTGTCAGAAGAACTATCTATGTTGCGTGAGGATTTGGAAAATGCTTTAACAGAAAGAATACGTTTTGTTCCGGAAAACAGAACATTTGCTCCACATATTACGTTAGCTCGCATAAGCGCTATCGAATTTAGGACAATTGAGCCAGAAGAAAGACCGGAAATAAATGAATCAATTGATTTGCCTTTTACAGTGGAATCAATTGAGGTTATGGAGTCAGTTATGAAGCGCGAGGGACCAATTTATGAAATATTAGAATCACATCAATTAAAAAATTAAAATGAAAATACATTTAATTGGAATTGGCGGAATTGGGGTGAGCGCGTTGGCGCAATATTATTTGTCAAAAGGCCACCAGGTAAGTGGCTCAGATTTGGTTGCTTCAGAAATTACAGATTTTCTTAAACAAAAAGGAATTAAGATAATTATTGGAAATTACGGCAAAAACATAGAAAAAGATTTTGATTTGGTGGTTCATAGCCCGGCGGTTAAAGCCAGTAATCCCGAATTTAAAAAAGCAAAACAGCTTAAAATCAAAACTCAAAGTTATCCAGAAGCTTTGGGTGACTTAACAAAAGAATATTATACAATTGCAGTTGCCGGAGCGCACGGTAAAAGCACTACAACTGCAATGATTGGTTTGGTTTTGACAGCTGCTGGGTTAGACCCAACAGTAATTGTGGGAACTAAAGTAAAAGAGTTTGGTAATTCTAATTTTAGGGAAGGCAAGAGTAAACTTTTAGTTATTGAGGCTTGCGAATACGATTCTTCTTTTTTGTATTATTCTCCAAAAATAGCTGTTATAACCAATGTTGATAAGGAGCACTTAGATTATTTTAAAACATTTGCCAATGTTATTAAGGCGTTTAAGAATTTTATTTTAAAATTGCCAAAAGACGGATTGTTAGTTTTTAATGCCGACGATAGCAATATTCCCGTGATTGAAAACCCTGTTTTCAAATCAGCAGGTTATTCTTTAACAAGCAAAGACGCGCCCAAAATTAAGAAAATATTAAAAGTCCCCGGGAAACATAATGTTTCAAACGCTTTAGCAGTTTTAGAAGTTGCCAGATTTTTAATTGTTCCAGAGAGTATATCTTTTAAAGCAATTTCAGAATTTAATGGAACATGGAGGAGGTTTGAAATAAAACAAGGAAGCGCCAATGAAAAGAAAATCACAGTTATTTCTGATTATGGCCATCATCCAAATGAAATTATGGCTACGCTAACAGCCGCGAGAGAAAAATATAAGAAAACCCATTCGACAAGCTCAGGGCGGGCTATTTGGTGCGTTTTCCAGCCTCATCAGCACCAAAGAACTCATTATTTGTTTAATGATTTTGTTAAAACATTTCGCAGTGTGCCAATCGATAAAATAATTATCACAGATATTTATGACGTTGCCGGAAGAGAAACAAAATCTAAAAGTGGGGGAGTTAGTTCAAAAAAATTAGTTAAAGAAATAAATAAAGAGAGTGTAATTTATGTTCCGCTTGATAAAACAGAAGAATTTATTAAAGAGAATATAAAAGCTGGAGATGTTTTAATAATCATGGGTGCCGGAGACATATATAAACTCGCCGATAACTTTTAGTTGACACGGTATTATTTTGTGATAATATTTAAGTATCTTTGAAATTAATTTAAAACCGTTGATTCAAGTCCTTTAGCTCCCAAGGCTAAAGGGTGGGCTTGATGAGGTGGCTTGTGCGTAAGTGCAAGCTCGGCTTCCTCCGTAATCATAGGATAACTGCTTCTTTTAAGAGTCAGTGAAAGTGCTCAGCTTTTAGCTGGGAACAAAGGTGGTATCGCGAGAGAGCCTCGTCCTTTGAGCATAATTTGTTTATGCCCAGGGGACGGGGATTTTTTTTGCTCTTTAATAATTAAATATAGGAGAACGTCATGGAAAAAGATGAAAAAATGCCAGAACATAACCCGGGAATGGTCTGCCCCCAATGCAAGATAAAACTTCTGACATGGACTCTTCGGCGCCCTGTTGACGGTAATAATTTAAAGGTATTTCACAATTTTTGTCCTCATATTGTTGATGGACAGATTGTGAATTTATGTATGGATTGCAAAATGAGGCAAAGCGCAGGGCGGACTCAGGGTTGGTAAAATGGTTCGTCATGAAAGTAGTGGACAGCGCTACTTTCTTTTTTTTGAATAAATTGCTATTATTTAATAATGTTTTAAATTAACAACAGCTATGGTAAACGAACAAAAAATAGAAGAAATATTAACTAGGGGAGTAGAAGACGTTATTGTCAAAGACGATTTAAAAAAGAAGCTTTTGAGTGGGAAAAAGCTCAGGCTTTATCTTGGAGTAGATCCGACCGGTTTTGATTTGCACATAGGACACGCAGTTGCTTTGTGGAAATTAAGAGCTTTCCAAGAGTTGGGTCACGAGGTTATTTTGTTAATTGGAGATTTTACAGCAAGAATTGGAGACCCATCCGGTAAAGATACAACAAGGGTCCCGTTGGATGCAAAGCAAATTAAGGCCAACATGAAAGATTATAAAAAGCAGGCCTCAAAGATTTTAGATTTTTCCAAAGTAAAAATAAAATATAACAGCAAATGGCTTTCAAAGTTAAAGTTTGAAGATATTTTAAAATTGTCTTCAAATTTTACTGTCCAGCAAATGATTCAAAGAGAAATGTTCCAACGCAGGATAGAAAATAACGCACCTATTAGTGTGCAGGAATTTATGTATCCTTTGATGCAAGGATATGATTCTGTTGCTATGGATGTTGATTTAGAAGTTGGAGGAAATGACCAAATGTTTAACATGCTAGCCGGCAGAACTTTGCAGAAAATTTACAACAACAAAGATAAAGATGTTTTAACCACAAAGCTTCTTCTAGGAACCGATGGCAGAAAGATGAGTAAAACGTACAACAATTTTATTGCCATTCAAGATCAGCCCAATGATATGTTTGGAAAAGTAATGTCTATAAAAGATGAATTAATAGATCAATATTTTGAATTGACGACCAGGCTTTCGGGTGCAGAAATTGCAGAAATAAAAAAGATGGGCAATCCAAGGAATATAAAGGCAAGGTTGGCAAAAGAAATTGTAAAGATATATCATGGAGAAAAATTAGCGCAAACCGCAGAAGAAGAATTTAATAAGATTTTTAGAAATAAAGAATTGCCAAGCGACATGCTGGTTTTTGAAACTGACAAAAAGCAATATTTTATTACAGACTTATTATTTGACACAAAGTTAGCTTCGTCAAAAAATGAAGCTAAAAGATTGATCGAAGGTAACGGAGTGGAGACCATAATTGGCGAAAAGAAAGAAAAAATTAATGATTGGAAAAAAGAAATTAATTTGGAAAGTGAGATGATAATAAAAGTTGGTCATAGGAAATTTATTAAAATATTGCTACGTTAAAAAATAGCAATAAAATACAATGAAAATACCCAAACAAGTTCCAACATTAGAAGGGGTCGTAATTGTTATTGCGTCAGCGGTTATACTTTTCGGCGGAGTTTTCACATATCAATATTTTGCTCTTGCCCAGTATAACTTTGAATTTCAATATCCAAAAGATTTTTTGAGTTCAAACCAACAGCCAAAATTATTAGTTGGCGACTGTGATTACGGTATTTTTCCTAATGAATGTCCTAATATAAATAACATAGTTATAAATGATTTAGTTGCGAGCGGAGGAGATATAGATGGAATAAAAAATAATTTGTCGTCGCCCAATTATTGGGATAAACCAAATGGAGAAAAACAAAAAATAGGAGGAGTTTCTTATTGCCTTTATAAAAACAGTGATGCAGGCATGGGGAAAGTTTATAGTAACTATTATTATGCTACTGTTAAAAATAAAAAATGCGTTGTTGTGTTTATAGCGACCAGCACGACCAATTGTGATTTCTATTTACCGCTGGAAAAAGGAAATACAGAACAAGTAAAAAATTATAATGATTGTTTAATAAAAAATAAAAACCAGCCGGAGATGTTAAAAGAAATAATTAATACTTTTAAATTTTCTCCTGTAAAATAATATGCAAAGATTTTTAATAAAAGATACAGCAAAACACATTGGAGAAAAAGTTAGAGTTTGCGGATGGGTTAATACCTGGAGGGCCCACGGCAAAATTTTATTTGTGGACCTACGCGATATAAGCGGAATTATACAAGTTGTTTTTGTGCCTTCGAATAAAGAAGTTTATGAGTTGGCGAAAACTTTGAGGCCAGAATGGGTTGTAGAAATTGTAGGGCAAATAGTTAAAAGGCCAGATAACATGGTAAACGCTAAAATTGAGACCGGACAAGTTGAAATGTCTGTTGAAAGCTTGAAAGTTTTGTCTCAATCAGAAACTCTGCCATTTTCAATTGAGGGTGGAGGAGAGAAAGGCTGAAAAATAATCTTATTGTGCGACATAAAGTGATAAAGTTTTTTAGAGACTTTTTAGATAAAGAGGGGTTTGCTGAAATCGAAACGCCCATGCTGACAAAATCTACCCCGGAAGGATCGAGAGACTTTATAGTTCCTTCCAGACTACAGCCCGGAAAGTTTTATGCTCTTCCGCAATCACCCCAGCAATATAAGCAGCTTTTAATGGCTTCTGGATTGGAAAAATATTTTCAGATAGCAAGATGCTTTAGGGACGAAGATTCTAGGGGTGATCGCCAGTTTGAACACACCCAGCTTGATTTAGAAATGAGCTTTCACACCCAGCTTGATTTAGAAATGAGCTTTGTTGAAAGGGAAGATGTTCTTGATTTAACAGAAAGAATGTTTATAAAAATGATTGAGGTTCTATTTCCGAATAAAAAAATTCAAGATATCCCTTTCCCAAGGATTCCTTATAAAGAGGCAAAAGAAAAATATAATTCAGATAAGCCTGACTTAAGAAAAGATAAAAATAATACCGATGTTTTATCTTTTTGTTGGATAATTGATTTTCCATTTTTTCAGAAGACAGAAGACGGCGGATGGACGTTTGAACATAATCCATTTTCAGCTCAGAGGCCAGAGTTTATCCAAGACGTATTAAATAAAAAGAATATAGGAAAAATTGTTGCTAATCAATACGATCTTGTATTAAACGGAATGGAATTGGCAAGTGGTGGCATAAGGAGTCACGACCCGAAAGTGCTCGAGAAGGTGTTTGAGATAATGGGATATAAAAAAGAAGAAATTTGGGAAAAATTTGGTCACATGCTTACCGCCTTTCAGTTTGGTACACCTCCGCATGGAGGAATTGCCCCGGGTATTGATAGGATTGTAACAATTTTACAGAACGAGCCAAACATAAGAGAAGTTATTGCTTTTCCAAAAACCGGAGACGGCAGAGACTTTATGATGCAAGCTCCGTCAGAAGTTGATAAAAAACAATTAAAAGAATTGCATATAAGCATAACCAAGGAAACAAAAAAGAAATGAACATAAAGCGAGCCATAGGAGGTTTTTTATTGTCGTTTGTTTTTTTGATATTTTTTACATATATAATTTCCGGTTTGCACGTGGTTCTTAATAATGTTCAAAGTGGGGGAGAATTATTAGGAAATATTTCTGTAGCTGCTCAAAATATTTTACCAGCAGATGTGAATAATAATGTAGTTAAGAATATTGTTGTGCCAGAAGACATTAAGCCAGAAATAAATGCAGAATCTGCGGTTTCTATTGAGAGCAATCTCCAACGACCTGGAGAATACTCCAATAAAATTATTTTTGAAAAAGAAAGCAATACCCCAAGGCCAATAGCCAGCCTTACCAAACTGATGACGGCTATTATTGTTTTAGATAATCCTGAGGGAAGTTATAATTTTACAGACACCGCTGTTGTAGATAATGTTGCTGATTCTCAAGACGCGATGAAGCAAGACGTAAAATTAGGAGACGTTTTACCGATTAAAAGTTTTTTGGAAATAATGTTAGTTGAGTCTAGCAATAAAGCAGCTTATGCCTTATCTGAATTAATTGGAGAAGAAAAATTTGTTGGATTAATGAATAAAAAGGCAAAAGAACTGGGTCTGCAAAATACATTTTTTACAGATCCAACAGGCTTAAGCTCACAAGATGTTTCTACGGCGAATGATTTAGCAAAATTAGCAGAGTATATTTTAAAAAGTAATAATTACAGCAAGATAGCAGAAATAAGCGGTGAAAAAGAGCTTTTTGTGCCCGGGTTTGGCAATATTGTAAACACAGACCAGCTTTTAGGAGAAATTCCGGATATAGTTTGCAGCAAAACAGGTTTTACTACGGCGGCAAAGGGATGTTTGTTATTGGTAATAAATAATGCTAAAAATAATAATTATTTGATAAATGTCATATTGGGAGCAGATGATAGATTTTTTGAAATGAGAAAATTAATTAATTATTCCAGTGGAATTTGTAAATAAATAAAATGACAACTACAGCATTAAACGTTATTAAAGTTTTTAGTTTAGCGGCCATAGCCTCAGCTACTGCTATTTTTTGGTTTCCATTGCTGACAAATTTCTTATATAAAAATAAACTTTGGAAGAAAGTAGCCAGACAAAAAGCAATTTCCGGTGAAGATGCTACGGTTTTTAACAATCTACACAAAGAAAAAGAAGTGGGGACTCCGCGTATGGGCGGTCTGTTGATCTGGATAACAGTTACATTTATCACATTCCTGTTTTTTTTATTATCTTTAGTTTTTCCAAACAGCTGGGTGGCTCAATTTAATTTTTTATCAAGAAGCCAAACCTGGTTACCTCTTTTTGTATTAATTGTTGCTTCTTTCGTTGGGTTGATAGACGATATTTTGGTTATTAAAGGTTGGGGTAAATATATTGGAGGAGGACTTTCTTTTAAAAAACGCTTATTGATTGTAATTTTAATAGGCTTAATTGGAAGCATTTGGTTTTACCAAAAACTGGGATGGGACACAGTTTTTGTTCCTTTTTTGGGTGATGTCTCAATAGGGTTGTGGTATATTCCTTTATTTGTTATGGTAACCGTTGCCTGCTGGTC
>JAPLZA010000093.1:8101-18124 GCA_026395275.1 Candidatus Staskawiczbacteria bacterium
TAGGTATTGGTTATCCAATTTTCATCTTTTTGTTATTCATTGCCGTTTTAAACTTTGTAGCTTTTACGGAGGGATTGGACGGTTTGGCCGGCGGAACCTTTGCTTCAATTTTTGGCGCATTCACTATAATCGCGTTTTCTTCAGGGAAAGTTGATTTAGCTACATTTTGCGCGGTTGTTGCAGGAACTTTGTTTGCATTTTTATGGTTTAATGTTCCGCCCGCAAGATTTTATATGGGAGAGACGGGGATACTCGGCTTAACAACAGTTCTTGCGGCAATAGCTTTTCTTACAGACTCAGTTTATGTTTTACCTATAATAGCAGGACTTTTAGTGATTGAAGTTTTGTCTGTAATAATTCAGCTTTTATCAAAAAAAATCAGGAAGAAGAAAGTTTTTCTATCTACGCCCATTCATCATCACTTTGAAGCCCAGGGCTGGCCATCTTACAAAGTAACAATGAGAGCTTGGATTATTGGAGTTGTTCTGGCTTTTGTAGGTGTGGCACTGAGATTGCTAAGATAAACAAATTTAAAATTCCAGCTCATTTAAAAAGGAAAGGAAGCAGAAGATGAAGAAAATTTTCAAGAATATTGTTATTCTGTTTTTTATTTATGGCGCAGGAGCTTTTTTTTGGCCTCTGGCGCTAGTTTTCAGGTTTGTAGTCAGGAAGGTTTGGATTTTAAATCCAGAAGATCTTCCCAAGTTAGAACCAGGCATGCTTGTTCTCTATAATCATCCCGATTTGTTTGAATGCATGTATGAGATTTTTTTGGTGCCGTGTTTATTGGCACCTCAGGTTTTTCTTCATCCTTTGAAACTTGCTCCTTGGTTTACTCTAGATGGGCATAATTTTACAGATAAATGGTATTGGGCTTGGCTTAGGTGTAGAGCAATAAATATTTGTAGGGGAGCGAGTGCAATTGAGAAGAGGGCGACAAAAGCCCGAGAGATGCTCGGTATACTTAAAAACCTCGTCGGATTGATTTTCCATTCTCCGGAAGGTGGCAGAACATGCACAAGAAAGTTTACAGTCCCCAGTAAACGCAGGGGTATGCATATAGGTAAACTGGTTAGTTCTACTGGGTGGCTTGCTTCTAAAACAAAAGCTAAAATTCTTTTGATTTGGCTTGAAAACGGCCCGATTAAGATGCACCCCGGTAAAAAATTATTTTCATGGCCAAACTTGAAGGGTAAGGTTATTGTGAAGTTCGGGGTTGTTGAGCTTAGCGAAGAGCTTCGTGCACAAGAACCCGCGGATATAACTGCATTCATTCAGGAAATGTTTTTGAAATTAGCAGATAAAGAGTAGTTTGTAGAACTGCTCTCTTTTTTTTGCAAAAATTCAAAAAATAAGTATAATCAAATAAGTTAAGGGCCCATAGTAAATCGGAAAATATTAGGGCCCATAGTAAATCGGTATTACGCCTCCATGGCATGGAGGAGGGCCGGGTTCGATTCCCGGTGGGTCCACAGATTGAAAGTTATACACAGTCATAAGTTATTGTACTTTTATTTTGTTTAATAAAGTGATATATTAATATAATAAATTAATTAATCATAAAAACTATGAATTCCAAAAAAATATTCGGTATAGTTTTATCAGTTTCATCTTCATTTTTAATTTCAGGAGTTGCTTTTGCAGCAGACACGGGTAAAGCCCCTGTTAATTATACGCAAGAACAACAGACCTGTATAAATAATAAACAAGCCAGTTTGATAAGACCTGCTCAAGAAAATTTTAATGCTGCTGCTCCTGAAGCTTTGAAGAAAGAGCAAGCTGCCATAAGAGCTGCTACAGATATTCTTAATGCTGCTGCTCCTGATGCCTTAAAAGTGAAAACAGACGCTATAAAAGCTGCAACAGACAGTCTTAATGCAGCAACACCCAATGCAGTTAAAAAAGAATTGGATGCCATAAAAGCAGCTCAACAGATTAAAGACGAGACCGCTAAAGGAAATGCCATAAAAGCAGCAATTGATGAATATAATAATGATCCCGCTGTTCAAAAAGCAAAAATACCTTATATGGCTGCCATAAAAGCCGCAAGTGATGAGTTTAATAATAATCCCGCTGTTCAAAAAGCAAAAATACCTTATACGGCCGCAGTAAAAGCAGCAAGTGATGAATTTAATAATGACGCCAAAGTACAACAAGCAAGAACGCCATACACAGAGGCATTTAAAACCGCCAGAGATCAGGCAATAAAGGAATGTACAAGCTCTGAGTCTTTTGGGAGCGCATCTCTTCTCCAAATAATTAAGGACTTATTTAAAAGGTCTACTTCGTCTTTAATGGACGCATTCAAGTTCAAAAAATAATATGTCTTTAAAACCACCCCGCCCAACGGGGTGGTTTTTGTTTAAAAAAGTTATACACAACCTGCATTGACGTTGCTTGGATTGTTTTGTGTTATAATAAATTAATATTCAACAAAAGAAAATTATGAACTCTAAAAAAATATTTAGTATAGTTTTAATAATTTGTGCTTCAGTTTTAGTCTCCGGAGTTGCTTCTGCGGCCGTATCAAAAAGCTCTGTGTCTTCGTCGAGCAGAAAATCTGTGAAAACATCGGCAAGCAAACAAATACAAGTAAAAAAAACAGTATCAGCTTCAAGTGTTCGGTCATTGGCTTCTGTTTCTATCAAATATACTCCTGCTCAGCAGGCTTGTATTCAAGCTGCTCAAAACGAAAGAGACGTTGTTATAAAAGCAGCGGTAAATGTACTCACTTCAGCTACAGCCGATGCTTTGAAAACAAAGCAAGCATCTGTAAAAAAAGCCGCAAGTGTTCTTGCGGTAGCTACAAAAAATGAATTAAAGAGAAAACAAACAGCCATTGCTTCTGCGCAGAAAACTAAAGACTTAAAAGTTCGCGCAGACCAGATAAAGCTTGCCACAGATATTTATAATGGAAGTGTGAATGTTATAAAAGCAAAGTTGAACTATGCAAAGGCCGTTAAAGTTGCTAACGATGCTTATAATAATAACTCAACTGTAAAAAAAGAGAAATCATCTTATGCCAGTGCCGTAAAAGCAGCTAACGACAGATTCTTAAATAACCAGAAGACGTGTCTGCCCGCACAGGCTGTTGCCTCAAAAGGATTCTTTGTAAATATCTGGAGTTCAATATCAGGATTCTTTCATAAAATATTCAGTATTTTCTAAATAGATAATAAAAAAAATAGAAAAGTCTGGATAATTCCAGACTTTTCTGATATTATAAATTCATTAAGCAGGTCTTATTACATGAAAAATAAAAAAATAATTTATTCTGTTATCCTGGCTGTATGTTTTGTGGCTGTTTTTTGTTTTGGGGCATGGATAGGGAACAAAACAGCCTATCATGTACCTCAACCCGGCACTATGGATTTTTCTCTTTTCTGGGATGCTTATAACAAACTTCAGCAAAATTTTATTGATCCTTCCAAAATAACTGATCAAAAAATAATTTATGGTGCCATACAAGGAATGACAGATTCGTTGAAAGACCCTTATACTGTTTTTTTTAATCCAACCCAGGCTAAAAAGTTTCAGCAAGACCTAGAAGGATCTTTTAGCGGTATTTAGCGGCATAGGAGTGGAAATAGGGATTAAAAAGGATTTGTTGGTTGTGATAGCGCCATTAAAGGGTACACCAGGGGAAAAAGCAGGATTGAAGTCCGGAGACATAATTTTAAAAATAAATGGGAAAGATGCTACTAATATGACCGCAGACGATGCAGTAGATTTAATACGCGGGCCCAAAGGAACCGCAGTGACGCTTAATATTTTAAGAGATAATTGGGATAAGGCAAAAGACATTAAAATTATAAGAGACACAATAGTTGTGCCGGCAATAGAGTGGTCGCTTAAGGATAATAATACAGCATATATTCAAATTTATAAATTTGACGACACACTCCCTTCAGATTTTAAAACAATTGCCAATAAAATTTTACAAAGTTCGGCAAAAAGAATAGTATTAGACTTGAGGGATAATCCTGGAGGATATTTGGGAGCTGCTCAGGAAATTGCCGGTTGGTTTTTGCAAAGCGACCAAGTGATAACTATTCAGGATTTTGGTAAAGGGAAGTCACAAGAAATATATAAGGCAAATGGAAATTCTGATTTTGCAAACTATCCTGTTGTTGTTTTAATAAATCAAGGATCTGCTTCAGCATCAGAAATTTTAGCCGGAGCTTTAAGAGACAATAGGGGCGTGGAACTTGTGGGAACAAAATCTTTTGGAAAAGGATGTGTTCAAGAAGTAGAAAAAATGAGAGACGGATCTTTTCTTAAAGTAACTATTGCCAATTGGTTGACTCCAAAAGGTGATTCTATAACAGATGTTGGGTTGGCTCCTGATGTGAAGGTTGAAATAACAGATAATGATATTTTGCAGAAAAAAGACCCGCAATTAGCCAAAGCCCTTGAAATAGTAAAGGACTTAAAGTAGAATACAAATATTATAGTAAATCAAATAATAACAGTTAAACAAATTATATGAAAGTTATTCTCTTGCAAGACGTTGATGGTCTTGGAAAAAAATATGAAATTAAGGAAGTAAAAAATGGCCACGCCAGGAATCTTTTATTGCCAGAAAAATTAGCCAGAGCCGCCACAAAAGAAGCTTTAAAGTGGTTAGCCAGTCAGAAAGAAGTTATAGAAAAAGAAGCAGAAGAAGATTTAAAGAAATCTCAAGCTTTAGCTTCTGGTTTAGAGAGCCTGGAATTAAATATTGTAGTAAAAGTTGGAGATGAAGGACAGCTTTTTGAATCAATTAACGTCCAGAAAATTGTAGAAAAATTAAAAGAAATGGGATTTGAAGTAAAAAAGTCTCAAGTTAAATTGGCAAATCCAATTAAAGATGTTGGTGAATATCCTATAACTATAAGTTTAGACCACAATTTAGAGGCAGAGATAAAAGTAGTTGTAACATCAGAAAAAAATAAAGAAGAAAAAGAATCAGACGAAGAATAAAAACTTATGGCAACAAAATATATTTTTGTCGCTGGCGGAGTAATGTCGGGCATAGGGAAGGGAATTGCAACAGCTTCCATAGGCAGGATATTAAAAAGCAAAGGATTTAAAGTAACCGCCATAAAAATTGACCCGTACATCAACGTTGATGCGGGAACAATGAATCCGGTTGAGCATGGAGAAGTTTTTGTGACCGATGATGGAAAAGAGTGTGACCAAGATGTTGGAAATTACGAAAGATTTTTAGACGAAAATATATATACAGATAATTATATGACAACAGGCAGTGTTTATCTGTCTGTTATAAATAAAGAAAGAAACTTAGAGTATGGCGGAGAATGCGTAAGCGTTGTTCCGGGAATTCCAAACGAAGTTATAGAGACAATTAAAAGAGCCGGCAAAAAAACAAAATCAGATTTTGTTTTAACAGAAATTGGCGGAACAGTTGGAGAGTACCAGAACCTGCTTTTTTTGGAAGCCGCAAGAATGATGAAATTTCAGCACCCTAAAGACGTGCTTTTTGTTTTGGTTAGTTATTTGCCGGTTCCGGGAATAATTGGAGAAATGAAAACAAAGCCGACTCAACAGGCTGTGAAAAATTTAAACGAAGCAGGACTTCAACCAGATATTATTTTAGCCAGATCAGAGACCCCAATGGATGAACCAAGAAAGAAAAAGTTGGCGATTTATTGCAATATTCACCCCGAAGACGTTCTTTCAGCTCCAGATGTAAAATCTATATATGAAGTCCCTGTTAATTTTGAAAAAGAAGAAATAGGAAATAAAATTTTAAGAAAATTAGGAGTTAAAACAAGACCTAGCGAGATGAAAGAGTGGGATAATTTGGTGAAATTAATAAGAAACCATCCAAAAGAAGTTAAAATTGGAATTGTTGGAAAATATTTTGAATCAGGAAAGTTTACACTTATGGATTCTTATATTTCGGTTATAGAGTCTATTAAGCACGCAGCTTTTTCTCAAAATAGAAAAGCAGACATACACTGGATTTCTTCAGAAGATTTTGAAAAAGACCCCAAAACATTAAAAGAATTAGATAAATATGATGGCATAGTTGTTCCGGGTGGTTTTGGTAACAGGGGAATAGAAGGCAAAATTAAGGCCATTGAATATTGCAGAAAAAATAAAATTCCATTTTTTGGATTGTGTCTTGGGCTCCAGCTTTCAGTAATTGAATTTGCCAGAAATATTGTTGGTATAAAAGATGCCACATCAAGAGAATTTGATAAAAATCCAAAAAATCCTGTAATTGACGTTATGCAAGAGCAAAAAGAATTGTTGAAAAACAAAAAATACGGTGGAACTATGAGGCTAGGAGCTTACGACTGCCAAATTCAGGAAGGAACAATAAGCCACAGAGCCTATAAAGATTGGGCTGGTGAGAAATCTGGCCCCTATATGATTTCTGAAAGACATAGGCACAGATATGAAGTAAATAATGATTACAGGGATGTGCTTAAAGAAAATGGTTTGGTAGTTGCTGGCATAAATCCAAAGAAAAATTTAGTAGAAATAATTGAAATTAAAAATCATCCGTTTTTTGTGGGCACACAGTTTCATCCGGAGTTTAAATCCCGCCCCTTAAAACCTCATCCACTTTTCAAGGAATTTATTAAGGCGGCTATAAAAAATAAAAAGTAACAAAAAACCGTCCCGCTTAGCGGGACGGTTTTAGAGAATTTTACTTTGTTTTTCCAATTTCTACGGAGACTACCTTAGCAACCCTTCTTGTTCCGTTGAAAAGTTTTTTGGATTTAGATCCAAATTTTACCAAACCATCTTTCATCGCGTAAATAGTATCATCAGAGCCTTTTTTCACGTTTTTGCCCATAAGATACTTTGATCCGCGTTGTCTGATGATAATCATCCCAGTTTTAACTTTTTGGCCGTCTGTAACCTTGATTCCAAGCCTTTGAGCAGCAGAATCTCTTCCCAGTCTAGACGAACCACCTTGTTTAGTTTTTGACATGTTTTAAGTGTAAATTTATATATATAAGTATGTTATCAGAAATAAAAGACTTTGTCAAAGCTAACTTTAGTGATATACTATTATTCATAATAGTTGTGCTTTTGATTATGCTGGCATTTGCGTCAGGATACATAGTTGCAAAATATCAATCTAAAACACCAATAACAATTACCAATGCAAAAAATTCCTAATCATATAGTTTTATTTCCGGATGGAAATCGAAGGTGGGCCAAACAAAAAGGCTTAGCTTCTTTAGAAGGTCACAAAAAAGGATATGAAAATCTTTTGGATTTTTCAGAATGGTGCAAAAATAAAGGGGTTAAAGTCCTTACTGCTTTTGGTTTTTCAACAGAAAACTGGAATAGGTCAAAAGAAGAAGTAGATTATTTGATGAGGCTTTTAGAAGGTTGTTTGATAGATAATTTATCGAAATATGATAAAGAGGGCACAAGAGTAAGAGTAATAGGCCAACGCGACAGATTGCCAAAATCTTTGCAAGAGGCAATTAAAAAAACCGAAGAGGCAACAAAGAATAACCAGAATTTATTTTTAAATTTAGCAATTAGCTACGGTGGTAAGTGGGATATTTTAAATGCTGTTAAAAATATTGTTAAAGAGGGGACTCCGGCTGACCAAATCGACGAAAAATTGTTTGATGCACACCTATCAACTGCCGGGTTGCTGGCCCCTGACTTAGTAATTAGAGCTGGCGGAGAAATGAGAATGTCTAACTTTGTTTTGTGGCAAGCAGCTTATTCTGAATTATATTTTTCTCCTAAAATGTGGGCGGAATTTACAGAACAAGATTTGGATATAGCTTTAGCCGAATTCGACAAACGTTCTCGTCGCTTTGGAAAATAAAATACGAATACTAAAAAAGCGAGGCTGTTCCTCGCTTTTTTATTTTAATTTGTTTTCGATAGCGTTTTAGCCATTTCCAGCCATTTTGGAGTTCTTGCCCTAACTTTATATTTGGCTGATGATTTATGGATTTCTATTAGAGTGCATATATCATTCTTTTTCCAGCTGGCTAAAAATTTTCCTTTGTTTCTTTGAATTACTTCAACGCCTTTTGCCCAAAGTTCAAAATCTTTCTTTTTATTTTGCGCCAAAATATTTTTTCTGAAAAAGGGAACTATATTTTCTGAAATTTCACTGATTTTTTGAACCGAGAATCTTGCTTGGTCTTTTGACACACAAACTTGTCCGCAATCTAAAGTATTTTTTATTTTTTCTAAAATTTTAATATTTTCTTTCGGAGAAGTCACAACAAATTGAGCTTTCCATCTGTAATAAGTGGGGGAATTGGTTCTCTCGTGCCTTGTATCTTTGCGGAATTGCAAATCAAAACACCCATCGCTGTTTACTAAGTTAACAATATTAAAATTTTCTTTTGCCATATTCCTATTATACTCAATAATTAATTGTGCGACAATAGCAAACAAGCATTGACGATTTAAATAAAAGTATTAATATGAAGCCTACCGTTCGTTGTCAATTTAAAAGGAGAAAAACATGAACAAACCACCGTTTGATATGAAGCAGACTTGGCTTGAATGCATCAAGTGTGGACACCAGGCAGATTTATTGCAGGAGAGAAAGTTTCGTTGCCCCCAGTGCGGTAATTTATATGATGTAATGCACGACTTTTCTCATCTTCCGAATGCAGACATTCTTAAGCAAACATTTGCTGATCGCATGATGATGTTTAATCATGCATTTGGCAATGTCGCGCAATCTGGCGTGTGGCGCTATAAAGAGTTGATTATGCCTCATTTGCCACACGAATATATTGTCAGTCTGGGTGAAGGTAGTGTGCCCATTTTGCACGCAGGACCAAACCTGTGTAAATGGATTGGCATAGAAAACCTTTGGTTAATTTTGGAGGGTTTGACAGGCACGGGTTCTTTCAAAGATTATGGCATGACCGTTCTCATTTCTGTTGCAAAAGCCGCCGGGATAAAAGTTGTTGCTTGTTCTTCTACGGGCGACACTTCGGCTGCTTTAGCTGCGTATGCTGCAGCGGCTGGAATGAAATGCATTGTTATTTTACCTCGGGGCAAGGTTACTCCAGTTCAAATTGTCCAACCGTTAGCCAACGGAGCGCTTGTTCTAACTGCAGACACAGACTTCGACGGTTGCATGAACATTATGGAGTTTCTTGTTCGTGAGTGTGGCGCTTATCCGGGGAACAGTTTGCAACCTTCGCGCATAGAAGGTCATCAGGCAACAGCATTTCAAATTGCGCACTTTTTCGGATGGAATATGCCAGACGTGATTGCGCTTCCTGTTGGTAACGGCAGTGATTGCTCATCAGTGGGCAAGGGTATGCGCTTGTTGAAGCAACTTGGGCTTGTGCCTGAAAGCTCACGCATACTTGGATGTCAATCTGAGGCTGCTTGTCCTTTGGCTAAATCATGGCTTTTCAATGATAGTCAGCTAGCTTGGGAGGCTGCATACAAACCCATGAAGGTTGGTGAAACAACAGCAACTGCCGCCAGAATTGGAAACCCTGTTTCAAAAGACAAAGTGATGCGCGAGATAATTGCGTCTCACGGCGCAATGGAAATTGCGCTAGAGCAAGATCTTAATGAGGCTGTGGCTGTCTGTGGAAAAGACGGAATTTTTGTCTGTCCTCAAACAGGAATTGCATTGGCCGGCATTCGCAATGCAGTTGCCATCGGGATGATTGGTCCGAACGAAACCGTTGTGGCAGTTTCAACAGCTACTGGACTTAAATTCACTGAATCTGCAGCGCGAAATCTTGAAAAAGGAATTGTGGATTTGCCAGATTGCGATCCGGCTTCAGTGGCCAAGTTTCTCCAGTTGTAGAATTTTTCTATTTTAAAAGCGTTCAGCAATGAGCGCTCTTTTTTTGGTTGACACATATATTTCTCTGTGGTAATTTAGATTACTGATCTCTGATAACTAAATATGGAAATAGAAAGGAACTATGAAAAACACAATTCTGTCTGTAAATAACGCAGACGGGATTGTCTGCATCAACGATATTGCGTTGCTTCCAACAAGACAAATTTCCCCGGCACGGCTTGCCCAAATTGGTATGAGTCTTT
>JAPLZA010000093.1:18157-20075 GCA_026395275.1 Candidatus Staskawiczbacteria bacterium
TGGGTTGAGGAACTAGCCACAAAAGTTGGCTTTAGTGTGCCGTGGTTAGTAAAGCTTTCAGGGAAAAAAGGGCGAAGACTTGCGTCTAATTTAGGTTGGATTGCTCTTGAAGCTTTGAACGCGGCTAGAAAAAGGTCGCATTCGTGCGTTTGGCTTGGTAAGCAAGGAGATCCTTTTGCGGAACTAAAGTTAGAACCAACCTGGGTCACCAAACTTCCCAAAGACGCCAGAATGTATATAAGAAAAAGCTGGGCAATGACCGACGGCTTAGACTCGCTGGCTATTGTGCCTAACTTTCCTCTAACTGGGATTGGATACATTGTTTGTGACGACACTTTGGCTGTAGATGCGTGCAGAACTTTCAAGCTGTTTCGTCTTTCCAGAGTTAAACAGTTGAGTTTTCTTCACGACCCGGTTCTCCGCGAAACCGATCGCTCGGCCGGTTGTTTGATGTTTGACCACACAAGGTATTTGCACAGTCTTGATGCCTATGTTCTTGGAAACTTAGTTTTTGCAAACAACCAAAGAGCAATTGAAAACTGGTGCCACGAGGCGGGCATTAATTGGGCTCAGCTGGAAAATTCTTTTAGAACCGCCGTAATTAGCCACGACGCTTTAACTCCGGCAGGAGGCGATTCGGTAAAGTTAATCGACCCTCAAGCCTTTGACGAAGAAACTCATTTTTCAGAGTTGCTAGTTGGCGACGAATGGGAATCTTTTGAAAAGCGCTGGAATGTAAATGGGGGATTGATTGCTTCAATTGTAAGAGGAGAAGGTCTGCTGGGCAGTATTTTGGACTTGGTAGACAAAACTTCTTACATTGCGCGCGACGCAGCTGCATACTACATGATGCCCATGACAAAGGATAGCTTTCGCAGGCGTCCTTATTCTTCCACCGGGTATTGCGCTGTAAATGACCTTCTGTCTAGCGCAGGAAACGTGTGCGGTTTGTGGGAGTCAGCTAAAGTGATTGCAGGAAAGCTTGTCATTGGTGACGTTGGGCGTTTGGAAAAGTTTCTTATTTTGCGAGCTCTTCTTTTTAGGGAACTTTATTACAACCCAGCCAGCAGATTCTTTGAGTATCTAGTTGGCAAGGGCGTGATTAAGTATCTTTACGACAGAAAGCAAATCACAAGACAAGAATTGCTTGCCAACGGTGACGAGTGGGTTCACAATCTTGTAGACAAGACATTCGGCACAAGGTTCATCCTTAGCAAGTTTTGGAATCTCAAAAACGCAAGAATTGAAGAACATCCAAATATGCAGGCAGCTTGCAAAAGAGCCAACGAACTTTTTGGCGACATGGGAATTTTTGCAATTGTAGATGACTTTCAGTCAAAGACAAGTTCGGCGACAAGAAAGTTTTTAGTAAGACAAGGCGGTCAAACTGTAAAATTTATGGACGCATGTCCGGAAGCTACCCAAGAGGTAGAAAATATTATGCAGTTTGGCAATATGACGCGCCTTTTTATATTTTCAATGGATGACTTGGAAATTCGTGGAAATGATCGTAAGCGAATTAAAGAGTTGTTCCGAAGTGTTCAGCCATTTGCGTAGGTAACCCCTGCGCTTTTTTATTTTAATTTTTTCGGAGTCGGATTTTATTGTGCGACAAATTGGGTTAATTAAAAGACATGGAATTGACATAGTTTTTAAAATATGTTATATAAAAATATGCTTTTTGAAAACCAAGAAAGGAGGAGAAATGAAAAACATTTGTGTTTTTGCAGTTTGCTTTTTGATGACGGTTTTTGGTTCATGCTATGCCTACCAAATTAAGAAGGGCAAAGCTGTTGCCACAACTTCTACGTGGTTGATATTTCTGGTGGGTTGCGGGTTGAGTTTTATATCCTATGTCATAGCCGAGAACAGGGACTTGAGGTCTGGCATTATGAACACGGGTGACGTTGTTTATGCC
>JAPLZA010000062.1:0-7718 GCA_026395275.1 Candidatus Staskawiczbacteria bacterium
AATTAAACAAATTGACTTTGAGTTATTTTTGTGATAAAAATAAACGCGGAGGAATCGCATAGTGGCTATTGCACCGGTCTTGAAAACCGGAACCCCTCACGGGGTTCGTGAGTTCGAGTCTCACCTCCTCCGCTTTTTTAATAAAAAATTAAAAATTCATGAAAAATAATACCCATAAGGGCACAAATAAAAAATTTGCGTGCGTTATAAATTGCATGGACGGCAGAGTCCAGGAAGTTGTAAAAAACCATATTAAAAAAACATATGACGTTCATTATGTTGATATGGTTACCGAGCCCGGCCCAAATAAAATTTTGGCGGAAAATTTAAGCAAGACAATAATTGAAAATATTAGAAAAAGAATTGAAATTTCTGTTCATCACCATGGCTCTAAAGTTGTGGCAATTGTAGGACATTTTGGTTGCGCAGGAAATCCTGTCGAAAAAGAAGAGCAGGTAAAACATTTGAAAAAAGCAAAGGAAATAGTCGAGTCGTTTAGTTTTCCCGTGGAAATAACTCTTTTATGGGTTGAAGGTGATTGGAAAACAATTGAGCCAATAAAATAATAAAAAAAGCACTCTTTTTACAGAGTGCTTTTTGATTGACTAAAGCATTTAATTATCGTAATATTCATAGCGTGACAAGAACGTTTTGAACCTTGAAAATTAGGAAAAAAGGAGATTTAAGGTGAAAATTTTACCCTATATCCTTGGAACCCTTTCAACTTGTGGTTGCACATGGTTTGTTGTTTGTCTGATATGGCGTCGCCGATGGCTTCTTACAAACCTGGCTAACATTATAACTGGGTTGGGTATCAAGTTTTGCTTCGGTCTTCTGTGGTTGGTTGTTTTTTATCCAGAAAAGACTTTTGCTATACTTTCACTTGCCGGGGTAGTAATTTTATCTGATTGGGCAGATGGAGTTGTGGCGCGTTATTTTGAGAATAAAGGTTACCATGGTAGCGTAAGCAATTTTGGCAAGGGGATGGATCGCTTCAGGGACAAGTTTTTTCAGCTTACGATGTTCTCGTATTTCCTTCCCCATAAGCAGATTGATTCTTTGCTTGAATGGGCAATTTGTCCATTTATGATCGTCGAAACCTTTTTGTTGTTGCTGCTGTTTCTAGGAATAAAGAGAAAAACTGATGTGGCGGCAGGCGCGTGGGGCAAAGCTAAAATGGTCCTGACGAGCATTGGCATTCTTGCCTGCATGGCGGTTATTATGGTTAAAGAGCGCGGGACAAAGGTTCCACACTATATAGACCAGCTTTTATTCTTGATATTTGTGATTTCGCTTGGCCTCGCTGTTATGAGCCTCATAAAACATGTGGTAAAACATCGCGCAGAGCTAAAAAAATCTCATCTGTGAAGTTAACACTCGGGCGCGTTCGCACCGAGTTTTTTATTACATTTTATCCTTCGCGCGCAATGCAGATTCCCCAGACACTTTTAGCGCCGTTTTCTTTTAAAACTTTGGCGCATTCTTGCATGGTAGATCCGGTTGTATAAACATCATCAACCAAAAATATATTCTTTCCAGAAATTTTTTCTGGTTTTTTTATTAGAAAAACATTTTCCAAATTCATTTCTCTTTCTAGCTTTGATAATTCCATTTGAGACGCCGTTGGTTTTATTTTTGTTAAAACATCAGAAAGAGTAGGAATATGTAAAACTTTAGACAATTCTTCTGCCAATTCTTCAGATTGGTTATAGCCACGAATTTTCAGTTTACTTTTATCTAAAGGAACTGGTATCAAAATTGCGGGGACTCCGTTGGGTGCCCAAATTTCATCAGTATTTTTTTCTGAAAGCACAAAGTGTTCTATTAAAATACTGGCTAAAGTTTTTGCAAGGTCTTTTAGATATGGTTTATATTTAAATTCATAAATTAATTTTCTGGTAAGAGTTTTCTCTTTGTAGGAGAGGGCAAAATATAAGCCGGAAAGGGTTTTATTCTGGCACCGTTGGCATTTCCCCTGTTTGCCGACAGGCAGACGTTGAGGTTTTGTATCACAAAGGCAGTAGTTATGTTCGGAAATATCTAAAAGCGCTCGGCAATCGTCGCATAAATAAGTGCCTTCTTTTTGGCACCCTAAACAGAACTTTGGGAAGAATAAATCGAGTAAAAAGTCTTTAGAGTTATCCACAGTGATATTGTCTTGATTCTATTATATACTTAATATAATTATGGCTTCAAATTTCCTAAGTAATTTTAATATAGGAAAGCTTAATGTTTTTGCTAACCCTGCAAAAATGTTTTTTCCTAAAAGAATGGTTGGAATTGATGTTGGAACAGCCTCAATTAAAGTTGTTGAAATATCAAGGTGGGGGCAGGGGAAAACACTCGAAAATTATGCAGAAATAAAGTCAGAATCTCTTTATAAAGAACCATTTAGAAATGCTGAAAAAGGAAGTTATTTACTTTCTAATTATTTTGTTTCCAGGGCAGTAAGAGCTGTTTTAGACGAGGCCAGAATAAGGACTAAAGCAGTTGTGTTTTCAATTCCTGATTTTTCAACTTTTTGCACATCTTTTGATTTGCCTCCAATGAATCAAAGCGAGCTACAAGACGCAGTATATTATAATGCATCACAATACATTCCTTTGCCAATAACAGAAACAACTTTAGACTGGAAATTAATAGGCGGAACTCCGGGAGACAAGCAGTCGTCGTTAAAAATATTTTTAGTGGCAATCCCAAATCAAGTTATACAAGATTATCAGAAAGTTGCTCAAATGGCCGGCGTAGAACTTTATGCTGTAGAGGCTGAAGCGCTTGGGTTGGTTAGATCTTTGGTGAAAGAGAACAAAGATTGCAAGTGTTTAGTGGATATAGGGGTTCAAAGTACAACAATAAACATAATAGATAAAAAAGATTTGAAAAAAAGTTACAGCTTTGATTTCGCCGGGGGACAACTTACTTACAGTATAGCTTCGGCCTTAGGCATGGGACACATGGAAGCAGAAAGCGTAAAAAACAAAGAGGGGCTGACCTCTTCGAAGGAAGAAATTTCTAAAACATTATATTTATTAATAGACCCTTTAATAATTGAAATAAAAAAAGTATTATCAGATTTTTATCAGCAGGAGGGCAAAGAAGTCAGCACGGTTTATCTTACCGGAGGCACATCTCTTTTGCCCGGGCTGAGAGAATATATTTCAGAAGTTTTAAAAAAGAAAGTAGAAATACCGAATTGTTTTTCTGACCTTTTATATCCACCGATTCTAGGAGAAACTTTAGAAAAAATGGCGCCAAGTTTTTCTGTTGCCGCAGGAGTAGCGCTTGGGGGATTGGAAACATAATACGAATAAAATAAATCTATTGTATAATAGATAAAATATAAGCACATATGGATTTTTCCATAATTTATCAATTAAGAACAAAGCAATACTGGTGGATGGACGTCATTCTTTATTTTGTGATATCTCTTTTGGTATCTACTTTGCTTTGTTATTTTATTTTTTCTGCTAAAAACAACCAGCAAAGAAAAGAAATACAAAATGTAATTGCCAGCATAGCAATGCAGGGCACAGCAAAACAGAAACAACAGGAACAGGATGTTATTAACTATAGGAATAAGATTAATGATTTTTCTAATTTATTAAAAAATCATGAGTTTGCCTCAAATGCTTTTGCTTTTATAGAGAAACAAACAATGCCTAATGTTTGGTTTAAGCAAATTAACTTAGATGAAGGAAATGCCACAATACAACTGTCGGGTGAGGCCAACAGTATGGACACTTTTTCTAGACAGGTGGCGATTTTTGAGAGTAATAAATATATTAAAAATTTAGGAACTTTAAATTCTTCATTAGGCGGGTCTGCAAAAGTTGATTTCAATATATATATTGGGTTAGACAGAAGCGTATTTGGGTACCTTTCTTCAAATACCGCAAGTTCAAAGACCGTCACTCAGCCGACAAACCAAACAACGCAACAGCCTAAAACACCGGCACAGCAGACTCAGGTGATTCAACAGAATAATACAATCACGAATATTCCGGTTAATAGTAAATAAAATATAAAAATAAGCGAGACACAAATGCAAATAGATCGTCCAATAACTATAGCGCTGATTCTTTTTATCATTTTATTGTTGATATTCTTTTTGGTAGCTCCAGAATACAACACATTTTTAAGTTTGCAGACACAGATTGCTGAGAAAAACGCCGAATACAAATCTCAGTTTGCTTATTACGGAGCCATAGTAAAAACATATGACGATTTGCAAAATCATAAAAAAGAAATAAGCAAAATTGATGATGCTTTGCCTCAGAACCCTTCTTTTGCCCAGACAGTTTATTTTTTACAGAAGACAGCGCAACAAAACGGTTTGGTTGTTAAAAATTTATCCTTGTCCAAATCGTCTTCTAATGAAGTGGGGAATAGTTATGCCGGTTCTGTAAAAGATATAGGCTTTACGATGGACTTATTGGGAGGATATACATCTTTACAAAGCTTTATTGTTTCTTTGGAAAAATCTTCACGTCTTTTTGAAGTCACTAATATTTCTTTCGGCACTTCTGCGGGATCGCCCTACACATTTAGTTTGCAAATAAAAGCCCATTCATATTAAAACGAATTAAAAATTATCGTCCATGGCAGTAGTATTCATATCACCAAAAAAGAGGCAAAGGATGTTTTTTGCAGGGATAACAGCTGTGTTTTTGTTACTTTTGCTTGTTATTTTTTTGGGAGTTTTCTTGGTTGGACCAAAACAGACATTGCCAACAACGGTTTTTGATAAGTCTAAAATTGAAGTAGACATGAGTATTTTTTCTTCAAACCAATTTAAAAATCTTCAGCCTTATACTAAAATAGACATACAATATAGCTATAAAGCTACTACTAAAGATAAGAAAACAAAATCAGGTTTTATTTCTGCTACTTCAATAAATGACGCTAAAACAAAATTAAAAAACCAAGGATTGACCGTAGCTACTTTAAAAGAAGTAACTATCGGCAGAAATAATCCTTTTATCCCATATTACACAGTTACTAAGTTAAATCAGGGCACAGGAGTTGTAACAACGCAAAGCGAGACTTCTATAACTGTTCTGGCAGTTCCAGTAACCGGAAAATAATTTAACAGTTAATAAAAAAACGATGAAGCTATTACAAGAATTATTCGCACAAGGTTTTTTATCTGAGAGCAAGATGAATGATATGGAAAAACAGGTAGAGAATACCGGTAAAACGGAGGAAGATATTATTTTAGAAAAAAATATAGTTTCAGAAGAAGTCCTTTTTAATTTAAAGAGTAAAGTGTATGGTATTTCTTTAAAAAAGATTGATGCAGAGCAAATTTCTTCTGATGTTTTAGAGTTAATACCAGAAGAAGCGTCTATCAACTATAAAATGTCAGCGATATCAAAGAACGAAAATTCTATTCAGATAGGAATGGTTTATCCGGAAGATATTTCAGCTCAAAATGCATTGAGATTTCTGGCAAATCAAGAAAATTTTACTTTCCAAGTTTATTTAATAACCCCCACCAATTTAGATAAAATTTTAAAACAGAGGAAAAATATATCAATTGAAACCAGAAAAGCATTAGAAGAACTGGGTGACGAAGATGGGGAAATTTTGGGCGCGATAGGTGGTAAGCCATCTAGTGAAGTGATAGCAGAAGATGCTCCAATAAAGAAAATGGTTACGGTTATATTGCGCCATGCTATTGAGGGGAAAGCCTCTGATATTCACATAGAGCCGGGCAGAGAAAAATTAATTGTTCGTTTCCGATTAAATGGAATTTTATATCCAAGCTTATCTTTGCCGTTAAAAGTGCATCCTGCTGTTGTTGCCAGAATTAAAATTCTTTCTGGTTTGAAAATAGATGAAAATAGGGTTCCTCAAGATGGAAGATTTTCTCAGCCAATAAATAACAAAGATATCGATTTTAGGGTTTCCACTTTTCCAACTCTTTATGGAGAAAAAGTTGAGCTTAGAGTTTTGGACTCAACTACGGGGTTAAAATCTTTTGAAGAGCTTGGTTTGACCGGAAGAAGTTTGGAAGTTGTTAAGGACGCCATAAAAAAACCATATGGTATGATTTTGTTCACAGGTCCTACTGGCTCTGGAAAAACGACAACTCAATATGCAATTTTACGCATTTTAAACCAGGAATCAGTTAACATTGTTACAGTTGAAGATCCAATTGAATATTCTATAGCCGGAGTTAACCAATCTCAGGTAAAGCCGGAAATAGGTTACACTTTTGCTCAGGGTTTAAGGCAGATTTTAAGACAAGACCCGAATATTATAATGGTTGGAGAAATTAGAGATGAAGAAACGGCCAATTTAACCGTAAACGCAGCTTTAACGGGTCACATTGTGCTTTCTACTTTGCACACCAATTCTTCTGTAGGAGTTGTCCCAAGGTTAATAGATATGGGAGTAAGACCGTTTTTAATTCCATCTACCTTAAGAGTTGTAATTTCTCAAAGATTGATCAGAACGCTGTGTCCTAAATGTAAAATAAAAATAAAACCCGCAGATAAAATTAAAAATTATATTTTAGAGAGGGTTAAGAGTATGCCGGCAATTGCCAAAAACGAAATAAAAATAGAAGAACCACTGACAATTTATTCGGCAAAAGGGTGTGATGCGTGCGGATTTATGGGATACTCCGGCAGAGCGGGACTTTTTGAAGTTTTGTCAATGACAGATGAATTGGCAGAATTAATCCAAAACAATCCTTTAGAGGGCCTGATTTTTAAAGCAGCTCAGAAGCAAGGAATGCTTACCATGGAACAAGAAGGCATAATCAAAGTTTTAAAGGGTCAGACAACAATTGAAGAAATTACTAGGGCCACAGAAGAAAAAGGATAATTAAAAAATAAATTATATGGAACACTTAGCTTATCTTAAAAAACTTTTAGACACTGTTGTGCAACAAGAAGCCTCTGACTTGGATATTTCTGCCGGACACGCGCCCAGCATACGTTGTACCGGTCAACTTATTCCTCTAAGCCAAGAGAAGCCAATTTCAGCTAAAGATTCAGAGGGCATAGCTTTTTCTATAATGTCAGACCTTCAGCGAAAGAAATTTGTGGAAGAAAAAGAAATTGATTTTTCTTATCAGCACGAGGACAAAGGCAGGTTTAGAATAAATGCTTTTTTTCAGAGAGGAAGCGTAAGCATAGCTTTTCGTTTTATACCTTCTAAGATAAGAACAATAGAAGAGCTTTCTCTCCCGCCGGTTTTGCACGATTTTACAACTAGGTCACAGGGACTTGTTTTAGTCACAGGAGCTTCGGGGCAAGGCAAAACAACAACATTGGCCGCAATGATAGACGAAATAAACCACACAAGATCTGCTCATATAATAACAATTGAAGACCCAATAGAATATGTTTATCCAATTGACAGGGCGCTTGTAGACCAAAGAGAGATTGCTTTAGACACGGCAAATTTCCCAACCGCATTAAGATCTACCTTTCGCCAAAATCCCGATGTAATTATGGTGGGGGAAATGAGAGATTTGGAAACAATTTCTACAACAATTACCGCAGCTGAAACCGGGCACTTAGTTTTTGCAACCTTGCACACAAATTCAGCTGCTCAAACAATCAACAGAATAGTAGATGTTTTTCCAGGAGACCAACAAAATCAAATAAGATTTCAACTGGCCAGTTCACTTTTGGGAATAATTTCCCAAAGGTTAATACCAAGAATAAAAGGAGGTTTTATTCACGTATGTGAAGTCATGATCTGCA
>JAPLZA010000062.1:7734-10390 GCA_026395275.1 Candidatus Staskawiczbacteria bacterium
CTCATGAAATTCCCGCTGTTATAGAAACTTCCTCAAAAGAAGGAATGATTTCTTTAAACAGGGCAATGGTTGATTTAGTCAGAAAAAAAGAAATATCTTTAAAGAATGCAATGGACTATGCGTTAGACCCGTCTGAAATAACAAACCTTATGAGATAACGAGATGAAATATATTTATCAAGCCAGAACAAAAGAGGGCAAAACAGAAACAGGTACAGTTGAAGCATCTTCTAAAGAATCAGCAGCCCTTCTTTTGCAAAAATACAATATTTTTGTTACCGCCATAAAGGAGCAATCTCCTTCAATTTTACGCACAGGAAATATTAGCTTTATGAATAAGGTTTCCAAAAAAGATTTGGCGATATTTTCCAGGCAGTTGGCAATTATGTTGCAGTCGCGAGTCCCCGTGATTCAAAGTTTGAAAGGCTTAGCTATTCAGATAAAAAATGAGGGTTTTAAAGAAAAAATTATAAAAGTTTCTCAATTAGTAGAAGAAGGAAGCTCTTTGTCAGAAGCCATGGGTAGTTTTCCAGACGCATTTGATGCTTTTTACACCAGCTTAATAAAAACCGGAGAAGCATCGGGAAAAATTTCTGAATCTTTGAGTTATCTTTCAGACCACCTAGAAAGAGAGAGCGACATATCTTCTCAAATAAAAAACGCAATGATTTATCCTGCTTTTGTTATAATAGTTATGCTTATTGTTATACCAATAGCAATTGTTTTCGTCATACCAAAGATAGTTGACTTACTGAAAGAAACAACTGCAAAACCTCCACCATTTACCCTGATGATGATTAATTTTTACGGCTTTTTAGCAGACTATGGCTGGATTATTTTTGCCGGACTTTTTGTTCTTCTTGCCTTTATAGTTTATTATTTCACAACCAAAGAAGGTAAGAAAAAATGGGACGAAATATCTTTACAATTGCCGGTTTTAAGAGGATTTCTTAAAAAAACTTTTCTTATAAGGTTTGCTGAAAATATTTCTACATTAATAGGCTCGGGGCTTTCAATAAATAATGCTTTAAAAATTACCAGCGATACAGTTGGAAATGCTGTTTATAAAAAAATTCTGGCAGAAACAGAGCGCAGAGTTTCCCAGGGAGAGAAAATGAGCTCTGTGTTGGTAGAATACCCCGATTATGCCCCGCCTTTTGTTGTGCAAATGATACAAGTTGGAGAAGACACGGGAACCTTAGACAAAAACTTAATGGAAATTGTAAATTTTTATAATAAAGAAGTTCAAAGGTCAGTGGAAACTTTTACAGCTCTTTTAGAGCCGGTGTTGATAGTTATTTTAGGAGGAGCTGTTGCCTTTTTGGCAATTTCCGTTATAGAGCCGTTATACGGAGCCTTAGGAAGCATTTAAATTATGAACCACTCAAAAGCATTCACGATTATTGAATTAATTATTGTTATTTTAATAATCGCTGTTTTGTCTGGGATTGTTTTAGTTAATGTTTCCGGTTATATAAAGAAAGGTAAAGATTCCAGTATTTATGGAGGGTTGTCAACATTAATCCCAGCTGGAGAAGTTTTTTATACCGGAAGCAGTAATAGCTTTGTTGGTTTTTGCGCTTCCAGTGTTGTTGTAAATGCTATTTCTCAAATGCCGTCAAATCCAAATGCAAATTGTTCTAACAAAACAGTTTGTTGTAATGATGCTACGGCTGGCGTCTGGGCCGCTTGCGTAAAAGAATTTGTAAGTCCCACACTTGCATATTGCGTAGATAGTAGAGGTGTGGAAATTAACACGCTACCCATTGCTTCTTGTATAAACACGCTAACGAAGTGTAATTAAGTATTCCACAGTTTGCTATTGCCTCTTGTCTTTTAATTTTGTAAAATAGAACAATATGATATCACCAGATCAAAAAGGTTTCACAATCATCGAATTAATCGTAGTTATCGCAATTATTGCGGTTTTATCAGGAATTGTGCTTGTTAATGTGACTACCTATATAAACAGGAGTAAAAATGCTGCAATAAAGGCAAATATGGCGGGTATGATAACCAGGGCGGCTGCATATTTTGAACAAAATCCAAGCAACTCAGGATCTCAATTCATTTCATCACCCAATTATACGGTTCCAGCATTAGCTGCACAAAATGCTAATCCAAGTAGCGTGGTGCTTACAGGAATCGGAGCTAGCGCCACAAACACCGTAAACACCCAAGGATGGTGTGCTTGTTCTGTAATATATAATACCGGAGTAGCCCCAGATAACGTTGCTAACGGTACATTCTGTGTAGACTATAAAGGTTACAAGAAGGTAACAGCAACTGCTTGCGCAACAAGATGTCCTGCCGCAGCAAATGCAACAGACGAAGCGTGTAGTGATTAATTAATGCAACAGACGAAGCGTGTAGTGATTAATTTTGTTATTATCTAAAACAATTTATAGAGCTTAAAACCAAAGGTCGAGTAAAAATCAAAAATATTCTAGAAATAAAAAATAAAGGTCAAAAATAAAATAATTAATTAAAAAAATAAAAATGAATAAACAAAAAGGTTTTACAATCATCGAATTAATCGTAGTTATCGCAATCATCGCAGTTTTAGCAGGAATTGTGCTTGTTAATGTGACTAGTTATATAAATAAGAGCAGAAACGCAGCTGTTAAAGGTAACCTATCAACCATGCTTACAAATGC
>JAPLZA010000002.1 GCA_026395275.1 Candidatus Staskawiczbacteria bacterium
GTTGATTTTTCTCAAAAAAAAGATATCATTGAAAAAGTTTATTCTATTACTTCTAACGTAAATACTTTTGGATTTTCGCTTGAAATAATTTTAATTCTTGTTGCTATATTGGTTGTATATAATACCGTAAAACTTGTAATAGAAAATTGTAAAGACGAAATTTGTACAATGAGAACAGTTGGTGCTTCTGATTGGTTTGTACGCGGACCTTTTGCAATTCAGGGAGTAATTTATGGAGTTGTTTCATTTATAATTTGTATTTTAATAACAGGAATATCTGTTTATTTTTTATCTCCTAAATTAGAAATTGTCCTGCCGGGCTTCAATATATTTAACTACTTCTTGACTAATTGGTGGATTTTTGTATTAATACAGTTAGGTTTTGGAATAGTAGTAGGAGCAATTTCTGCTTTAGTTGTTGTAAAAAAGCATTTGAATGTGTAAATATTGCGGGATCGTCTAATGGTAGGACACATGCCTCTGGAGCATGTTATCTTGGTTCGAGTCCAAGTCCCGCAGCACGAGTCAGCGCAGTTTCGAGGTAGACCGAGTCGCCTCGAAACGTGTGTGTGGCCCTATAACGTTACAGATATTGCATACCGGCTGAGTGCCGTATTCAGACAAATGCCGACTATTATTGGTCGGTTTTTTGTTACTTGAAAACATTTTATTTTAGATATAGAGTTAATATGATAATTATTAATTTATCGTAATTTATGTGGCAAGAAATTTATAATTTTTTCAATAGTCCGCCATTTGTTATGTGGGGTGGTATTTCCGCCAGCTTAATAGTTTTTGGCGTGCTTATAAACATCGTTTTAGCAACGGTTGGAGTAGCACCATTATTGTGGCGACTTGGTTATGGTAGATGGTTCAGAAAAATTGCTATTGTCGCAAACAGCGGACATTATGAGGATTTAAGAACAGATCTAATTAGTTCAGGGATATTTAGGAAAGGAAATATTTTTTCAATTTCAAGCCAAAATTTGGCGAAAGTCAAAGATGGCGACCTGATGTTGGTTCATTACAAATCTTTTTCTGAAACTGAAATTAAAACTATATTGTCGAATAAAAAAAGTAAATCTGGGATGATATTTTATTTTCCTGAGAAAACTCTGGAAAATAAAATATCTGCGGAAATGACTAAAGAAATTGGTGCTAAAGAAAATACAACGATAGTGAATTTTCGCGGCCGGTTGCTCAATGATATTGTAACTACGCTTATAACAACCAGTTATGAAAAAAGATAGTTTTAATTCTAAGTTCAGGGAATATGCACGTACATTATCACCGCAACAGGGCGAAAGAGATTTGATATCCAAAATATATCAATCCTTCAATGATTTGCTTGGCGTGAACAATTGTATACAGATTGGCTCTTATCCACGGTTTACAGCTATTACGCCCGTTCACGACCTTGATTTGCTTTATTTTTTAGGTGACTGGTACGAAAATAGTCACGATCCTTCCACCGCATTGCAAATTTTAAACACAAAAATTAATAAGGAATATAAAAATCCAACGGATTTTAATGTAAAGATATCCTTACAAACACATTCCGTGACGCTTCTTTATTTGGAAAGAGGGGAAGAGATTTTTTCAGTTGATATCGTTCCGGCATATGTATTTTCAAAAAACGAGTTTGGAGACGACGTATACAAAGTCCCAGAAGTTTTGAAAAATAAACAAGGCGAAAAAAGGATCGAATATTATCAGAAATTATCTCAGGAACATAA
>JAPLZA010000064.1 GCA_026395275.1 Candidatus Staskawiczbacteria bacterium
AAGATGCAATTCCACGCTACAAAACAATGCAGGGTTTTTATGTTGAGCGCCAGTGGGGCTGGGACTGCCATGGTTTACCAATTGAAAATATAGTTGAAAAAGAGCTTGGCACAAAATCTAAAAAAGAAATTGTGGCAATGGGAGTCAAAAAGTTTAACGACCTTTGTCGCGAGAGAATTTTTACATTTATAAAAGAATGGGAAGAAATAATACCTAGGTTTGGCCGATGGGCCGACATGAAGCACCCTTACCGCACAATGGATTTTGATTATATGCAGGCAGAATGGTGGGCATTTAAAGAATTATATAAGAAAGGCCTTATATATGAAGACTACAGGTCAATGCATATTTGCCCAAGGTGTGAAACAACCCTCAGCCAAGGAGAAGTTGCAGATGGATATAAAGATATTAAAGATTTATCAGCCACATTAAAATTTAAGGTTAAAAACCAAAATAATACTTATTTATTAGCGTGGACTACAACTCCGTGGACTTTGCCCGGTAACGTTGCTTTAGCTGTTGGAGAAAAAATAAAATACGTTTTGGTGAAATTTAAAGGCGAGAATTATATTGTCGCCGAAGACAGAGTCGAGGCAGTTTTTGGGAAACCCGACAAAAGTCCCGAAGGGCATTTTGACGGGCCCGCCATAATTACGAAATATTTAGGCGGGGATTTAGTCGGTTTAGAGTATGAACCATTATTTAATAATTATCAAAAAAATACCAGCTTAAAAAACATAGAAAATGGTTGGAAAGTTTATTCTGCTGATTTTGTAAATATAGAAGACGGTACGGGAATTGTGCACATAGCCCCGGCATTTGGAGCAGACGACATGATGCTTGGCAAGAAAAAGAATTTTCCATTTGTACAACATGTAAAAATGGACGGAACTTTTAAGGACGAAATGGGAGAGTTTGCCGGACTTGATTTAAAGCCAAGAGCGAAAGATAAACCAGAAGAAATTCGTGAAGCAGATTTAACAATAGCAAAATATTTAGAACAAGAAGGACTTCTGTTTAGCTACGAAAAATATGAGCACTCATATCCGCATTGCTGGAGGTGTGACACTGCGTTGTTAAATTATGCAACCGGTTCTTGGTTTGTTGCAGTTGAAAAAATAAAACCAAAACTTTTAAAAACAGCTAAAAAAATAAATTGGTCGCCATCACATATAAAAGAAGGAAGATTTGGACAATGGCTTGAAGGCGCCAGGGATTGGTCTATTTCCCGCCAGCGTTTTTGGGCAAATACAATCCCCGTATGGAGGTGCGAAAAATGTAAAAAAGAAAATGTTTTTGCGTCAGCCGTAGAGTTAGAAAAAGCTAGTGGAGTAAAAGTTGCTGATTTGCACAAAGACATAGTTGACCAGGTGATTTTTAAATGTAAATGTGGGGGAGATGTAAAAAGAGTCCCCGATGTCTTAGATACTTGGTTTGATTCTGGTTCTGTGCCATTTGCTACGCACAGGCCAATTCCAGCTGATTTTATAGGAGAAGCTCAAGATCAAACGCGCGCATGGTTTTATTATCAGCACGTTTTAGTTGGCGCCTTGTTTGGCAAAGAAGCATTCAAAAATTGTATTGTCACAGGAATTGTTTTAGCTGAAGACGGAAAGAAAATGTCTAAGAAGCTAAAAAATTATCCTGATCCCACAGAAGTTATGAAAAAATATGGAGCTGATGCAATGAGGTTTTATATGTTAAGCTCTCCGGTGGTACAGGCTGAAAATTTATCTTTTTCTGAAAAGGGCGTAGATGAAATTGCAAAGAAAAATATCAGCAGGTTATATAATGTGCTCGAGTTTTATAAGCTTTATAAAAATGAAATAAAAGCCGGAGACAAAAGCAAAAATATGCTTGACATATGGATAATATCTCGCCTTAACGAATTAATAAAATCTGTTACCGACGGCTACGAAAATTATCGCACAGACTTGGCAACTAGGCCAATCACTGATTTTATAGATGATTTTTCCGTATGGTATTTAAGAAGAAGCAGGGACCGCTTTAAAAATGAAGGCGCCGATAAAACAGACGCTTTATCAACTTTGCGTTATGTTTTGAATACTGTCGCAAAAATAATGGCGCCAGCCATGCCATTTTTTGCTGAATATATTTTTCAAGAGACTAAAGAAAATGAGTGCGATAGTGTTCATTTAACCGACTGGCCTAAATTTGGAAAAATTAATTCAGAAATTTTAGAAAATATGTCTGGAGTTAGGAGCATTGTAAATTTAGCTTTAGCAGAAAGAATGGTTAAGGCAATAAAGGTAAAACAGCCACTAGCTTCTATTAAGGTCAAAAATGAAAAGTCAAAAATTAAAAACAGTAGCGAATTATTAAAACTTATAGAAAACGAGGTCAACGTAAAAAAAATTATTTTTGATGAGTCAATTGTCAGCGAAGTAGAATTGGATACAGAATTAACAGAAGAGTTGAAGGAAGAAGGGTTTCTTAGAGACATAATAAGGCAGGTTCAAGCAGAAAGGAAGGTTCAAAAATTAATTCCTCAAGACAAAATATCTGTAAAATTATTCTTGCAGGAAAAAGATAAAAACATAATAGAAAAAAACAAAGAACTGTTGTTGAAAGAATTCAGGGCAAAAGAAATTTTTGTAGAAACTAGCACGACCCAGATGGTGCCTCAAAAAAATTCGGTACAAATTACTCGCATCTAATATTAAATGACAATTGATTTTTCTATATTCAATGGTGTTGATTTTACAAATCCGGATAATTTGTGGTTTTCGCTTTTAATTTCTATTGTAGCAATAATTGTTTTTTTAATTTTTATTTTAATAGTTGCTAGAATTATTAAAATAATAAAATGGATAATTAAAAAAATATTTATTAAGACATTTAACACAGAAGTTAAAAGGCCAGAGTCTATGAGAAAAAGTGGCAGTATGCTTCACATGCAAAATATGAGGAACATTGGAGGAGTTAGTAATGTACCGGAGGTTAAACCCAAAGAAGGCAAGGCACCAGAATTACATGCCAGTCAGGAAAAAGTTGGCTCGGTGGCAGAAAAAATATCAGTGCCCAGGCATTCTTTATATAGTAATTCTTCGGCAAAAAAAGTAGAGGCAAATAATACAGATTCGTCTATAATATTTAAGGGCGCGCAGGAAGTTTCTAGGACAGAATTAGAGCAAGAAATGAAATCAGACGCCAAAGTTTGGCAGGCAGCATCGGGAGAGGGCCTTGCTATTAGTCCGTTAGAGAGAGCCAAGCTTATAAAAGACGTCCTTCCATCTAATCTTGGCGCCAGTATTTCTAAGGATGATTTAAAAATTGGCGTAAGAAGGCTGGGTGAAAAAATGTCTGGAGCAAAAACCCCAGAAGAGCATGCAAAAATCAGGAAAGAAATAAAATTTTTCAAAAAAATAGGAGGAATAAAATGACGACTCGATATAAAACCCAAGCCTTTGTTTTTAAAAAAAATGATGTCAATGAATCAGATAGATCTTTTTCTGTTTTTACAGAAAATTTTGGCCGGTTAGATATTTTTGCAAAAGCAATAAGAAAAAATGCCTCTAAGTTAAGAAGCGGAATTGATACATTTTTTTTGTCAGATGTAGAGTTTATACAGGGTAAAAATAGAAAAACCCTTACAGATGCAGTAACGGTTAAAAAATTTAACAATATTTGGCAGGACTTAGAAAAGTTTAAAATTGCCAATAAAATTGGAGAAGTTATAGAAAATTTTATAAAAGGAGAAGAAAAGGATGGAAATCTCTTTAATCTGTTGAATGAAACATTCTATAAATTAAATGATAGCGGATTGAAAAAAGAAAGATATACTTTGCTGTATTGTTATTTTTTGTGGAACGCGCTATCTTTATTGGGGTACCACCCGGAAGTTAAGAACTGTTCTTGCTGTCACGATAAATTAATTCCGTACGGAGTTTATTTCTCAAATAAAGACGGCGGTATTATTTGTGAAAAATGTTCTGGCAAAGATAAATCTGCTCAGAAAATAAATTCGGACATTGTAAAGACATTGAGAATTATTTTATCAAAAGATTGGCAAACGTTATCTAAATTAAAAATAGAGATGTCTTCACAAAAGTTGTTATTAGAGGTTTCTGAAAGTGCTATTAATTCAATAATTTTATAAGTATATGAGCAAAAAAATATTTTTAACCATATTTTTAATAATTGTCGCAATATTCGCCATTTTTTTGTACTACAAAGGGAGCATGTTTTCCAAGGAAATTTTAAAGCTTGAAATATTGGGTCCGGACACAGCAAAAATAGGAGATGAAATACAATATAAAGTGCAATATAAAAATAACGGCAATTTTGTTTTAGAAAAGGTAAAGCTGATTTTTGAATTGCCTGAAAACTCTCTTACCGAGGATGGCAAGACCTTGTTTGTCCAAAATTTAAAAGACATATACCCCGGAAGCCAGGATTCTGTAACTTTTAAGGGCAGACTTTTAGGCAAAGATGAAGATTTAAAAACTGCCAAGGCCTCTCTTTCTTATGTGCCTAAAAACATAACAGCCACCTACGAATCAGATACTACTTTTATTACTAAAATTGATGGCAGTCCGATTACTTTAGATTTTGATTTGCCAACCAAAGCAGAACAGGGTAAAAGTCTTTCTTATGCTATTAATTATTTTTCTAACGTAGATTACCCTTTAGAAAATCTTAGTATAAAAATTGACCAAACGCCTGATTTTAATATCAGCTCATCAGATCCAGCGTCTTTAGACGGATCTGAATGGAAATTAAAAACTTTAAATAAAGCGCAAGGAGGAAGGATAAATATTTCGGGTAAAGTCTCTACTGATGCAAGCCAAACTTTGGTTTTTTCAGCAACCATTGGAATGTGGCAAAACGGAAGTTTTATTGTAATAAAGCAGACAAGCGTTAATGTCCAAACAATACAACCGCTACTTTTTATTTCTCAACAAGTTAATGGTTCTGATTCTTATGTTGCCTTATCGGGCGATGTTTTGCACTATCAGATTTTTTTCAGAAATATAGGGTCTACTCCGTTTAATGATTTATTTCTAACTGCTAAACTTGATAGTTCGGTTTTAGACATGTCTACAATACAGGCTGAAAACGGCGGGCAAGTGCAAGTTAATAATAATATGATTGTTTGGGACAACAACCAGGTGCCTGGTTTAAAATATTTGGGAGCTCAACAACAAGGAGAAGTTGATTTTACCGTTAAAGTAAAAAATGATTTAGGTTCTTTGAACCAAGATAAAAATAAAACAGCTATAACCGATGAAATAAATATTTCTCAAATTACAAAAAAGTTTTCAATAAAAATAAATTCCGGGCTATCAATTTCTCAACAAGGTTTTTACAAAAATTCTGATATTTCCAACTCAGGACCCATTCCGCCAAAAGCCGGAAAACCAACCACATATGCTGTAACCTGGGAAATTAAGAACCATTTTAATGACGCAAAAAATATTAAAGTAAAAGCAGTTCTTCCTAAAAATGTTGTTTTAACCGGACAAATTTTACCGCAAGACGAATCATCTAATTTTTCTTTTGACTCGGTCAGCCGTGAAATTGTTTGGTCAGTTGGAGACGTAAAAGCCGGCACAGGATTTACCGGCGACCCAATTTCTCTTTCTTTCCAAATTTCTCTAACTCCAGATGCTTCGCAAATAGGAAAAGTAGCTTTACTTATAGGACCGGCACAAATTTCAGGAGAAAATCAATTTACAAACACAACAATTACAGCCCAAGACGCTGGAATTAACACCAGCTTGCCAGATGACGTTGCTGACGCGGCTGGTGGGGTGGTACAATAAACCCTTGACAAATGGGTTGAAAGGTTATATAATAAGATAATAGGGTAGATTTTGAAATAATGTAGTTAATTCGGTAAAACAGAAAGGCGGTGAATCGTGACAATCACGCATTTGTTCTTTGTCATGTTGGTGATGGTTGTCCCTGTGTCTTTGCAGGCGCAGGGACGAGGTGGTCATTCAAGT
>JAPLZA010000082.1:0-2272 GCA_026395275.1 Candidatus Staskawiczbacteria bacterium
GGTAAGAAAATTTCTTTTTTCTTCTTCCTGCAGCATGTACGGAATTTCGAAACAGGAATTTGTATCAGAGCAAGCGCCATTAAATCCTCAAACACCCTATGCGGAATCGAAAGTAAGGGCAGAAGAAGAAATTTCTAAATTAGCTAATGCCAATTTCAGCCCTATTTTTTTGAGAAATGCCACTGTTTTCGGTGTTTCTCCAAGAATGAGATTGGATTTAGTGGTGCAAAATTTGATTGCATACGGCTATTTGAATGGGACAATTACTATTTTAAGCGATGGACTTCCTTGGCGGCCGCTTATACATGTCAAAGACGTGGCTGAAGCTTTTTGTTTTCTCTTAGAGGAATCTTTAAAAAAAACTCATAATCAAGCTTTTAATGTTGGTAAAAAAGAAAATAACGTTCAAATAAAAACAATTGCAGAAATGGTAAAATCAGTTTTGCCTGGCACAAAAATAGAAATAAAAAATGAAAATTTAAGCGATGCTAGGTCATATAAAGTAGATTTTTCTAAGATACATTCGTTGGGATTTAAACCAAGATTTACGGTCCTATCCGGAATTAAAGAAATTTATGAGACTTTTAAGAAAGTAAATTTCTCTAAGGAAGATTTTGAGTCGAGCGATTACATCACTTTAAAAAAATATAAGGAATTGACCAAAAACGGTCGAATGGACGAAAATTTTAAATTAATATAATTATTATGATTTTTATCAAAACAAAAATTAAAGACCTATATATCATCGAACCGGAACTAAAAATTGACGAAAGGGGTTATTTCGCCAGATTTTTTTGTAAGAAAGAGTTGGCCAAAGAGAATTTAATTTTTGATATTATGCAGATAAACAGATCGTTTACAAAGAAAAAGGGGACAATCAGGGGTATGCATTTTCAGAGAGACCCAAAATCTGAAGGGAAAATTATTCAATGTTTAAAAGGGGCGATTTATGATGTGGCGATTGATATACGCAAAAATTCTTCCACTTACGGACAATGGGTTGCAGAAGAGCTGACAGAAAATAACAAAAAAATGTTTTTTATTCCAAAAGGATTTGCTCACGGTTTTCAGTCTTTAAAGGACAACTCCGAAATATTATATTTTGTTTCGGAGTTTTATTCGCCCGAATATGAGGGCGGTATTCGCTGGAATGACCCATTTTTTAATATTAACTGGCCGGTAAAAAATCCAATTCTTTCAGAAAAGGATAAAAATTGGCCGATATTTAATAAATAAAAAAAGTTATGTTTGATAATAAATTTTTGATAGAAGATTGGAACGATGTCATTTCTAACATAGGGATGAGTAAACTAAATGTATTCAAAAACAAAACGGTATTGATTACAGGGGCTAACGGATTCATAGGCCGGTCCTTGACCCATTTTTTTATATATTTAAACGAAAAATTTTCTGAAAATATTAAGTTAATATTGGTTGATAAGGAATTTAAAAATAATCATCAAAACAATGTTTTAACCAAAAAATATGATGTTAAATTTTTAAAACTGGACTTATTAAAGAAACTAGAATTAGACTTCGACGTCGATTATGTTTTTCATTTGGCGGTTATAATCTCTCACGAATTGAATTCGAAAACACCGGTAGATTCTTTAAGGGTTAATATTTTAGGGACGGAAAATATTTTGGATGCAGTCAAAGATAAAAATATTAAAAAATTTATATATTTCAGTAGCGCGGGAATTTATGGAAGTCCTGACGAAAAAAATATCCCGACAACAGAAAGTTTTAACGGTAATATTTCTCCAATTTCTCCTCGCTCTTGTTATGCAGAGGGCAAGAGGGCTGCCGAAGCGTTATCAATGGCTTATTATAGACAATATAATTTGCCTGTGAATATCGTACGTCCATTCCATATGTACGGACCTCTTATGAATTTTCAGGGGGATAATGCGTTAAACTTTTTTTTAAACTGCGGTTTTAATAATAAGGATATTTTTTTAGAAACCACGGGCGAGGACACGCGATCCCTTTGCTACATAACAGACGTCTTGTCGATAATTTTGTTAGTTTGTTTGAATAAAAAATCAGGAGAAGTTTTCAACGTGGGTAACGAAGAAGCGGAAATAAAAATAATCGATTTGGCCAATTTGATAAATAAAATTTTTGGCAACAGAATTAAGGTTCATATTCGTAAAAATAATAAGGGAGATTTTTTCAAAGGCCCAGCCTCTAGGAACGTATCCAGCATGGCAAAAGTAAAAAATATCTTAAAATTTACTCCAAAAGTAGATATCGAAAAGGGGCTTAAAAA
>JAPLZA010000082.1:2315-29428 GCA_026395275.1 Candidatus Staskawiczbacteria bacterium
TAAACCTCTAAGTACCACAGTTATTCCAACTTATCGTCGCCCTCAGTTGCTCAAGCGCGCAATTTTGAGCGTGTTGGATCAAACCTATCAGAATTTCCAAATTTTTGTTTGCGACAATGCTTCAGGAGACGAGACGGCGCAGGTAGTGGCCGAGATAGCAAAAAAAGATTCTCGCGTTAAATATTATTGTCAGGAAAAAAATATCGGCTACCCTAAAAATTTTGTATTTGGGATGAAACTTATCAATACTCCTTTTTTCTCATTCCTATCAGATGACGATATGCTTTTACCAAATTTTTATCAAACCACAATGGAAGGTTTTAACAAATATCCCGAAGCAATGTTTTCGACTACAGGGCTTGTATCTGTCGACGAAAAAAAGAATAGGTATATTGCTGAAGGACTGGCAAGACGGCATTTATTATCCGCCCGATGGTTTCATAAAACAAATTAAAACCATAGATTTTTCTATGTTAGCCACCCTGTATCGCAAGGAAGTAGTCGAAAAAATGGGATTATTCGACGATAATTTTACATATTTTATTGACGAGTATATCCCTCGCCTTACGACCAAGCTTCCGTATGTTGTGTCCACGGAGCCTTGTTTTATAGCTTGGATTCATGGATTTTCCTTATCTAATGCAGGAAGATTGAAAGCTCGTGCCGTATTTTCAGACTTTAACCGGTTTGTTGATAAGGTGCGCCAGTGGGTTTTACCGATGGATATACTTGAAAAAACAAAACAAGAAATTATTGTCCACGTAAGCCAGTTTAGTAAGCCGGCGTTATATTATATATGTCGCCACTCGATTTGGAATAAGGATTTTGGGAATGCGACTGAGGCGGTAAATATATTGCGCAAAGAGTTAAATGCAAAAAGAATTTTTATGCTTGAATTGATACTGGGTACATTCAAAACTTTCCCGTGGGCTTTAAACTTCGCTTATCCGTTATTGGAAATTCGAAAGTATATAAGATCTTATAAGAGTCGGCAAACCTTGCATTCTATGGGCTACTTGGAAAATATTTTAAAGACAATAAATAAATTGAGTCATTAAGACATGAAAGAAGTAAAAAAATTTATTAAATCAATTTACGACAATATTTTTAATGACTTCGTCAAAAATTTTAAAAAGGAACTTTCCGAGTGCGACTCAATTTTAGATCTAGGGTGTGGCCCTAACTCACCGGTTCAATTTTGCGACGCATCTCTCAAGGTTGGGGTTGAGCTATTTGAGCCGTATTTAAAAGAAACTAAAAAGAAAAAAATTCATAATGAATATATCAGAGAAGATATCTTAAAAGTAGATTTTAAGCCGAAATCATTTGATGCTGTGATAATGATTGATGTCTTGGAGCATCTTACGAAAGAAGACGGATATAAACTAATAAAAAAAATGGAAAATTGGTCAAAAAAGAAAATTGTTATATTCACGCCAAACGGATTTATAGAAAATGAACCAGAGCGCGATGGTAACATTTTTCAGGAGCACAAATCCGGTTGGGAAGCGAAAGATCTGAGAAAAATAGGATTTAAGGTTTATGGAAGCGACGGTTGGAAAAAACTTAGAGGGAAAAACGCCGTTATAAAGTATAAGCCACATAAACTATTTGTGCTTATTTCAGATATAACACAAAAAATATCTTATGATTATCCAGAAACAGCATTTCATTTATTTGCGGTCAAAGAAACGGGTAATAATTAAATTTTTAAATTATGGATTTGAGAAACAGGAAAATTTTAGTTACGGGTGGCGCTGGATTCATCGGGTCTCATGTGGTTGACGCCTTGATCAAAGAAGGCGCCGATGTTTTTATTATTGATAACCTGTCTACCGGAAGAAAAGAAAACCTGAATCCTAATGCGATATTTTACGAAATGAATATTGCTGACCCGAATGTCAGGGATGTTTTCGAAAAGGAAAAACCGGAAATAATTTATCATTTTGCTTTTAATGTATTAGTACCAAAATCGGTAGAGAATCCGTTGATTGACATGGATAGTATTTCCGGATCTATTAATATATTGATTAATTGTCAAAAATATGGAGTAAAGAAGGTTATTTTTTCTTCGTCTGGATTTGTTTATGGCAACACGCATAATTTGCCGGCCAAAGAAACAGAGCCCGTTGATCCCATTTCTCCTTATGTAGTGGCAAAATTAGCAGTTGAAAATTATCTGAAATTTTTCAAAAAATCATACGGACTTTCTTATGTTGTTTTCAGAAATGCCGCGGTTTACGGACCTGGGCAAATAACAGGAGCTATGGCAGATTACGTAAGAAAATTAAAATCTGGAAAGCAGGCGGATATTTGGGGAGATGGAAACAAAACCAGAGATTATGTTTTTATAGACGATGTTGTCAGTGCAAATTTGCTTGCCCTTGATTTAAGGGATGATTTTTCTAATCCGATTTTTAACGTAGGAAACGGCAAAGAGACGACTTTGAATGATTTATATTTTAAAATTGCAAAAATATTAGGCAAAGAACCAAAACCTATTTACCACAAAGATAGGCCCGGCGAACAGGTAAGATATTGCCTTGATAATTCCAAGTTGAAAAAATATATGAAATGGAAGCCAAAATATGATTTAGATAAGGGATTGGAAATGGTCTTAAAATATTGGTCTGAAAATCATTAATTATGGAAAATCAAAAACTTTTAGTATCTATAATTACTCCAACCTTTAACAGGGGGAAATTTTTGGAACAAAATATTATAAGTATTAAAAATCAGGATTATCCTTTCATTGAGCACATTGTTATTGATGGCGGTTCGACAGACAATAGTTTAGAAATACTTAAAAAATATGAAGGGACGTATAATTTAAAATGGATATCGGAGAAAGATAATGGATGCGCCGATGCAATGAACAAAGGGTTTGAAAGAGCATCCGGCCAAATATTCTGCTGGTTAGATTCTGACGATTTTTATCTTCCCTGCGCGATAAAAAAAATAGCAGAAGTTTTCAAAAATAATCTTAATGTGGATGCAGTTTTCGGAGACGTGCTGCTGGGAACCGTGGAAGGTAAAATAATAGGTTATACAAAATATACCTCCTTTAATGCAGAAACATCTATATATTTAGGAATGGTTGTTGCAACGCAGTCAACATTTTGGAGGAGTACCCTGCATAGAAAAATAAATGGCTTAGATGCAAAATATTTAAGATGTGCAGATTTAGATTTTTTCACCAGAATGGCGATATCCGGCGCAAAATTTCGTCACGTCCGTAATTTTTTGTCTGTTTATAGGTACCATCCCGGCCAACTGACCCAATCGGTTGATTTGTGCGAGAAGGAAAAGAAAGAAATTTTTCAAAAATATTCAGATAATAAGCTCAATGCGAGAGGCCTGAAATTAAAAAGAATGAAGCTTTTGTTGGAACGAGCCGTTAATTTCATCAAACAGGGAGATATTTGGTATGTTTTTAAAGGGATTTTAAGGCGTTTTGACTTTTTATACGCAGTGAATAAATAAAATAATTCCATTTATGAAAATATCCGTATTTTATAAAAAAATTGTTAATAAATTAATTGGAAAAACGTTTACTTTTTGGCAAATGTTGGGATTTCACATAACCCCTGTTCATTTCTATGAACCGATACCGGACACAAGAAGATTAAAAAAAGAGCTATGGCAAAAAAACTCAGATATGATCGGGATTAGTTTGGAAGAAGAAAAACAAATTGAGTTGCTTTCTGCTTTTGTTAAAAAATTTAAAGGTGAGTATGATTTATTCTTTGGCGATAAACTCAGCGGCGCCGATGGAGTCAATATTAAAAATAGTGAATTTAACTCCGTAGATGCAGAAATTCTTTATTGTATGGTTAGATATTTAAAGCCCAAGAATATAATAGAAATAGGGTCCGGCTGTTCGACTATTATTATGGCCAAGGCTATTGCTAAGAATAAAGATGAGTTTGGGATAGAGTGCAAGTTGACTACAATAGATCCGTATCTCAAAAAATTTAATAAAAATGAAATATCAAGTTCTTTTAATTCCATAGAGAAAGAGGTTCAAGACGTTAGATTAGATGAATTTAATAAGTTAAGAGAGAATGATATATTATTTATAGATTCAAGCCATGTTCTCAAAATTGGTAGTGATGTGCAATATGAATATTTGGAGATATTGCCTCGTTTAAACAAGGGCGTTGTTGTCCACTCGCACGATGTTTTTTTACCGACTGAATATCCGAAAGAGTGGGTATTAAAAGAACACAGGTTTTTCAACGAACAGTATTTATTGCAGGCGTTCTTGGCATTTAATAAAAAATTTGAAGTGCTATGGGGCGGGAGTTATATGCATTTAAAACATAAGGAATTACTAAAAAACGCCTTTAACTCTTACAATCCTGATGTAAATTGGCCGGGCAGTTTCTGGATGAAAAAGATAGAGTAAATATATAATAATTTCGTAAGTTGCAGTGTCATGGAAAAAAATAAAGATAAATACAAAATCGCAATAGTTGCTCCAGTCCCTTTTTATTACCACGTACCCCTTTACCAAAAATTAAGCAGATCTTCAAAAATTGATTTGCTGGTTTATTATTGTTCTGACGAAACGCTCCATGGCATCGACGTCGAAAAAAATTATTTTATAAAAAACAAGTTTGTTGATTCGGGAAAATTGTTAAGGGGGTACAAATATGATTTTCTCAAAAATTATTCATTATCTCCCTCTTATATGAATTGGCCGTTTGGTTTAGTGAATTTTGGTATTTGGAAGGAAATTAAAAAAAATAAATATGATGCGATTATTCTTCAGGCATGGAATAATTTTACTTGGTGGCTGGCATTTTTCGCCTGCTTGATATTTAAAACTCCCGTTATATTCATGACCGACGAAAATAATTTAGCGAAACACCTGAAGTCTAAATGGAAGATTATTTTTAAAAAATTACTTATTGGGAATTTTATTTTTAAATTTGCATCAGGATTTCTAACATCAGGGATAGCAAATGATGATTTTTATAGACATTACGTAGTTCCGCAAAATAAATTAGTGCAGTTTCATTTTTCCTGGGAATACGAACAGTTTTTAGATATAGCTAAAAAACTAGAATTGCAGCAAACTAAAATTAGGGCTTCTTTGGGAATAAGAGACGATGATTTTGTCATAATATTCGTTGGCCGACTTACTGAGCAGAAAAATCTTTTTACGCTTTTAGATGCCTATAATTTAGTTGGCTGCCTTTATAAAAAAATTTTTATAATCGGCGATGGCAATTTGCGTTTAAGCCTGGAACAGTATGTCAAAGATTTAGGAACAAAAGGAGTTTCTTTCGTGGGTTTTCAGTCCAGAGATGCTATACCTAATTTTTATGCTATAGCTGATGTCTTGATTTTACCTTCCACGTTTGAACCATGGGGAATCGCGGTAAGCGAGGCGATGTGTTTTGGATCTCCGATTATAGCCTCAGACAGAGTTGGCGCGGCGGTCGACCTTGTCCGCGATGGATATAATGGATTTATATTTCCCGCAGAAGATGCAAAACAACTTTCCGCATGCATTGAAAAAATGATTCGTTTAACGCCGGATCAACGCCAAGTTTTTAGAGAAAGATCTCATAAAATAATTAAGCAATGGCTAGATATAGACCCGGAGCAGCAGATGCTTAAGGTCTTAAAATTAGTAGAATGATAATTATGGTCGCGAAAATAAATTTTTAATTTTTCTTATTTAATGAATAAAAAATTTGATATCCCATTTCTCGTAAAAGTTCTTGTTTATTCTAAATATTTTCCAATAATCGTAATCAGGGTAAAAAACTGGTGCATTTTTGTTTTAAATTATATTGGTATAAGGAATGATATTAATTTCGTCTACGCTCTAAGAGACGGAACAAAAATCAAAGTTGACGACAATATAAACATTGCTACTATGGCCGTGGTTTTTATAAAAAAAGATTATGGAGAAGTTGAAAAGAATTCGGTAATAATTGATATCGGGGCAAATATAGGGGTGTATTCTGTTTTTGCCGCAAGAAAAGAGAACAATATTGTTTATGCTTTCGAGCCGATGACAAATAATTTTAAATTACTGGTAGAGAATATTAAGCTTAATAAGTTGGAAGGGAAAATTCTACCGTTCAATTTGGCCGTTGGTGCAAAAAAAGAGAAAAGAACCCTGTATTTAGGAGGTTCTCCTTTCCATTCATTATATCCGGCAGAGAATTCTCCCTTTAACACTCGATACGACAACAAACTGACAGCAAAGCAAAATTATATAGAAATAGAGTGTATATCTTTAAAAGACATTTTTCAAGAAAATAAAATAGGTTATTGTAATATGTTAAAATTAGATTGTGAAGGTGCGGAATTTGAGATATTATATAGTCTCCCCGAGGAATATTTTAAAAAAATAGAAAAAATTAGAGTTGAGTATCACGACCACAAAGTAGATAATAATTGTACTGGTAAAAAATTAGCAGAGTTCTTGATTAATAAAGGTTTCAAAATAGAAAAATTAAAAGAAGTCTCTCCTTATAATGGAGATATGTGGTTTTTCAACCCCGGATATAGAAAAGCTTATTAATAAACATGAAAACAAAGCTTAAGGTCTTAATCTGCGTCTTTGCGTGTATTAAAGATCCCGATGATGAATTCAGCTCCTCTGCCGGAGGAGAGACGGTTTTAGGTTGGAATATAATTATACAACTCTCAAGATTTTTTGAAATTTCTGCTTTAACCGATATAGGGAACAAGAATCTTATCGAAGAAAAATTGGCAGATGGCAGTCTTTCTGGAGTAGATTTTTATTATATAGGTCTACCGAAATTTTTAAATTTTACAAAAAAATGGATTCAGATTTATGCTTATATTTGGCAGATAAAAGCATATTTTGTCGCTCGGAAGTTAAATAAAGAAAAAAAATTTGATGTTTTTCATCACGTAACCTATGCAAACGATTGGATGGCAAGCTTTATGGGCGCATTTTTACCGATTCCATATATGCGCGGTCCTGGAGGCGGGGCGCATCGCGTTCCCAAAAAATTTGTTAGAGAATATTCTTTCAAACAACGAGTGACAGAAAATATCCGAAGTATCGGTCAATGGATTTTTCGCCATGATCCGATTTTTATAATCGGACAAAATAAGGCAAAGGCTATTTTGGTTTGCAATAAAGAATCGTTTGATGCCTTGTCTGAGAGTTGGCAAAAAAAGGCTTATTTTTTCCCCGTGAACGGATTGGCTCCAGAAGATTTATTGGCATTAGACAAAGGATTAAGTAATGAAAATGATGCATTTTCTGTTTTATCGGCCGGCAAGCTCATTAAAATAAAAGGGTTCGATTTGGCCATAAGAGCATTTAAAATTTTCAGCGAAAAAGCTTATAATGCCAAGTTTACAATAGTGGGTGATGGGCCGGAACTTAAAAAAATAGAAAATTTAATTTATGATTTAAATATTAAAGACAGGGTTGTCTTAGAAAAATGGATGCCCAGAGAAAAACTATTTGAAAAAATGGCAGGGTGCGATGTATTTTTGTTCGCCAGCCTAAGAGACGGGGGAGGAAACGTTGTCGTAGAGGCGATGGCCGCAGGAAAGCCCGTCATTTGTTTTGATATAGCGGGACCCGGTTTTCATATAGATGAAAAATGTGGCATAAAAATTAGACCGGATAGCCCGGAGCAATCCATCAAAGATATGGCTTCTGCTTTAGCAAAGCTATATTCTAATAAAGAATTAAGAGTGAAATTAGGCGCAGGAGCCAGAAAAAAAGCGGAGAAAGAATATGATTGGGACAAATTGGGAAATAGATTAAATGAAATTTACAAAAAAGTCTTATGACAAATTTTCTTGAAGAAAAAATAAAAAAATATCAGGAGTCTATTATGGCTGTATTTTTGTGGTTTTGTGTTTGGGCAACTTATGACACCGAGATAAGCCGATTTTGGAACCTAGGATTTCCTCATAACACCCTAGATTTATTACATGGATTGCGCTCTCTTTTTCCGTTTTTGGCACTGATATTGTCTGGGCTTATTTTGTTTAAAAAAAAATTTTTACCCAAAAAAATATTTGCAACTCCGCTTGGACTGTTGGGGATTTTTACTATTATTGGAATAGTCGCTTCAGTGTTTTCTAAAAATCCTTTTTCGGCTCTATATTGGGGAATTTTGTATGGTTCTGTGATATTAGTTCTCTTGACTATCGTAGAAAATAAGGAGTTATTAAAAAGAATTATTAAAATCAATTGGATTGTCGCGGGGATTTTAGCTTTGGGCTTAACTGCGTTTCTTTTTATTCAGCCGGGATTTGTAAAATCTTTAACTCTCGATTTTTTGGTTTGCGGCCAAAGACCGTATGAGAGTTTGGGCAGTATTGGAGCCGCAATAAATACTTTTGGCGTAGCGGGAACAAGGCCGACAGGACTTGGCAGATACGCAGGAGTTGTCGCAGTTATTGCCTTTGTTAGTTTTTGCCTTGTCCCCACGGGAAGGTTTTCAAAAAAACGTTCGAAATTTATTTGGTTTTTTACTTTCATTATTTTTTTAGGTATTCTTCTTTTTTCTAAAGGAAAAACAGAGATGATAGGTTTTATAATCGCGATGGTATTTGCTATTTTGGCAAGCAATAAATTAAAAATAAGTTTTATATTGGGAGCCGTTTTTATTATTTTATTAACTAGCTTTATCATGCTTTATAATATTCCTTGCACAAATGATATAAGTATAATTAATTTTAATTCTCCTAAAATTATTACTCCTGGTTCTCCTAAAATTATTACTCCTGGTTCTCCTAAAATTGCTGTAAATTTTGCTAACGGACAAAGCACATCGAATACTTTAAGACTAATAAACACAAAAGGCATTTCTACATTAAGCGGAAGAACCAATGGTGTTTGGGCTGATGCCTGGCATTTGTTTTTGAAAAATCCTTTATTAGGATTTGGGTTTCAGGCAGATAGATTTTCTCTTAATGGTCAACACGCCCATAACTCTATATTGCACGCCTTAATACAAACGGGTATTTTAGGGACTATTCCTTTTGTACTGGCATTTATTTTGGTTTTTGTTTTTTTATTCAGGCTCTTAAAAAATCCGCAGATTGAACAAAAAGAAAGAAATTTTTTGATAATGATTTCAGCAGTTTTGGTATTTTTTGCAGTGAGGAGCATCACCGAATCTGTGGCTTTTTTTAGCGCCGATTGGCTTTTTATGGCTCCCATAATAGCCTATATACAATGTTTAGATAGCCGAATAAGAAAAGAAAAAGATAATTCGGAGATTTATTGTTGCGGGAACAAGATTGATTTAATAAAAACTTCGGATGTTATAAAAAAAATAAGCTACTGGATTAAAAGTGAACCGCAGAAATTGCATTGGATTGTGAATACCGGAATGCACGGAATAGTTGAGGCAGAGAAGCATGCAGATTTCAAATATATTCTTAGTTCATCTGATATGTTTGTATCGGATGGAATTTCTGTGGTTTGGCTGGCGCGCCTCAAAGGTTTTAATGTTAAAAAGCGCGTTACTGCTGCAGATCTAATGATAGAATTTTTTAAGGTTGCCAATAAAGAAGGTTATAGTAATTATTTTTATGGAGACACTGAAGAAACCCTACAGGCCCTAAATAAAAAAATATTAACTGATTTTCCAAATTCAAAAATTGCAGGTAGTTATTCTCCTCCATTTAAAAAATTAACCGAACAAGAAGATAAAATTATTATAGAGAAAATTAATCAAGCAAGGCCGGATGTTCTATGGGTTGGATTAGGCTTGCCTAAACAGGAGCAATGGATTTTTAAGCACAAGGACGTTTTAAGTGTTCCCGTAGTGATTGGCGTAGGCGCTGGATTTAAGTTTTTGTCTGGTAAAGTCAAAATGGCTCCTAAATGGATTGGAGACACAGGTTTTGAATGGTTGTGGCGCCTTTTGCATGAACCCAAACGGATATGGAAGAGGGTTTTTTTATACGGTCCAATTTTTTGTTGGTTGGTTGTAAAAGACCTATTTTTTTGATAATCTAAATTAATTAAATATTTATAATATGGACGCACAAAAAAAAGTTTTAGTTACTGGAGCCGGAGGGTTTATAGGACACCATTTAGTTAGGTTTTTAAAGAAGCAGGGGTATTGGGTAAGGGGAGCAGACATTAAAGAACCGGAATATTCTCCTAAAAATGAGGCAGATGAATTTTTGTTGCTTGATTTGAGGTTTTTAGACAATTGTTTAAAGGCAACAGAAGGGATTGATGAGGTTTATGCTTTAGCTGCCAACATGGGCGGAATTGGTTTTATAACTTTTCATAATTCAGATGTTTTGTACGACAACGTATGCATAAATGCCAACACTGCCGAAGCTGCCAAACAAAATAAAGTTAAAAGATTATTTTATTCTTCTTCGGCCTGTATTTATCCTACTTATAAACAAGAAGAAGCCAATTTAGTTGCATTAAAAGAAGTTGATGCTTACCCGGCTGATCCTGACAACGAATACGGTTGGGAAAAAATATTTTCAGAAAGATTATATAAAAGTTATAGCGAATTTTTTGAAGTGCGAATAGCCAGGTTTCATAACATTTTTGGGCCAGAGGGAACTTATGATGGTGGCAGGGAAAAGGCTCCGGCTGCTGTTTGCAGAAAAATGGCTTTAGTCAAAGATGGGGACACTGTGGAAATTTGGGGAGATGGAGAACAAACAAGGTCTTTTTGTTTGGTTGATGATTGCGTACAAGGAGTTTTTAAATTAATGAACTCTGACTTTAAGGATCCCCTAAACATAGGTTCTGACAGATTAATAAGCATTAACGCAATGGTGGACATTGTTGCAAAAATCGCCGGTAAAAAAGTAAACAAAAAACATTTGTTAGATAAGCCCCAGGGAGTAAGGGGTAGAAATTCAGACAATACGCTTTGTAAAAAAGTTTTAAATTGGGAGCCTAAAATTTTTTTAGAAGAAGGTTTAGAAAAAACCTATAAATGGATACTAAAACAATATGAAGGGTCAAAGTAAAACTTTAAGAGTGATTCTTTTGTTGGGCGATATTTTTGTTTTGTATGTCGCCCTTTTTTTAGCATTGGCTTTAAGAAATAAAAATTTGCCTTCTCAGGTTAATGGTTTTTTCTATAGTTTTTTTATTCTGTATGTTTTGTGGATTTTAATAATTTTTGTTTTAGATTTATACGATTTACATTTTTTCAGAAAACCAAAAGATTTTTTCTTTAACTTAATAATTTTTTCTTTTTTGGCTTTTTTTGCAGGGGTTACATATTTTTATTTTCGGCCGGTATTTAGTATTACCCCCAAAACAATTCTTCTTTTAAATATAATTTCATTTGATGTTATATTTATTGTCTGGAGGTGTTTATTCGGCTTTATTTTGGGTGTAGGTGGAATAAAAGAAAAGGTTGTTATTGTTGGGTTTCATGAAAAAATAACAGAAATTTTACCACAACTTAAAGCAATGTATGACATCTCTGCATTTTTTTGTCCGCCACATACAACCGGAGAAAAAAAATGTATGGCTTATTTCCCAGAGTTAAAAACCATTTCTGAGATATCTGACTTAAAGAAAATAGTTGCAGATAAAAAAATTACCTCAATTATTTTTGCATTGGATTTTTACTCTAACGAAAATTTAGTTAAAGAAATATTTGCTTCTTTACCTTTAACGCTAAACTATATAGGAGTCGAAGAATTATATGAATCTGTGGCTAAGAAAGTTTCTTTAGAGCACCTAAACGAGATTTGGTTTTTAGAAAAAATTTCAAAGCCCGAAGGCATTTTTAACCAGGGAGTTAAAAGAATTTTTGATATTATATTGTCTTTAATAGGTTTATTGGTATTTGTAATTTTTTTACCGTTTGTGGCGTTAGCTATAAAAATAGACGGCAACGGCTCTGTTTTTTATAAACAAAAAAGAGTGGGTAAAAATGGCAAGGAATTTATTTTATATAAATTTAGAACAATGAAAGAAGCTCCCAACCAAGACAGCAAGGTTTGGAGAGAAAAAAGCGAAGGCAATATAACAAAAGTTGGCGCAGTTTTAAGAAAATTGCATTTAGACGAGCTTCCTCAGGCGTACAATATTTTAAGGTCTGACATAAGTTTTGTTGGACCAAGGGCTGAATGGCAAGAATTGGCAAAAGTTTTTGAAAAAGAAATTCCTTTCTATAAACAAAGATATTTGGTAAAACCAGGACTGCTTGGATGGGCGCAAATAAATTTCCCCGCATCTAAATCGGTAAATGAAGCTAAGGAAAAGTTTGAATATGATTTGTATTACATTAAAAATCGTTCTTTACTTTTAGATTTAGAGATTATTTTGAAGGCAGTGAAGCTATTTATATTGTAACCTTAATTTGTCGCTTTAACTGGTTAGAAAAAGGATGTTATGATAGTATAGAAAAATACAAGCTGAAAAATGAAAACATTCGTAGGCCGTAAAATTTTTTATATCTTTATTGGAATCGCCTTCTTTACGGGGGCGTTTTTGGGATTAGCTGACAACGTGAAAGCCGCCAACATAGGCGACATAGTCAATTTTAATGTAGACAAAAGCTTTGACGCTACCGGCAGAACTCAGGTGCCAGCAACATTGGTGCAAATAAATTCAAAATTGTATTTTTATATTGAGAAATCATGGTGGGATTTACAAACTCCTTTAAAGCAGGCGCAAATTTATATAAATTTGAATAATTTGTCTGAAGAATTTGATAATAATATTTATCCCAACTTAACTTCTTTGTTTGGTACAGAATGGAACCCAGGCATAGACAATGACTCTAAAATAAGCGTCTTGTTTGAAACAATGAACAGTACAGAAGGCGGATATTTTAGAGAGGCAGATGAATATGACAAATTGCAATTACCGGACTCTAACAAAAGAGAGATGTTGTATTTGGCTGTTTCTAATATTGATAATTCCAATATAAAAATAATTTTGGGTCATGAATTTGCCCATCTGATAACTTTCAATCAAAAAAATAAAATTTACGGAGCTGAAGAAGATACTTGGCTAAATGAGGCGAGGGCCGATTATACATCTACTATTTTAGGATATGACAGCACCTATGAAGGAAGTAATTTGCAACAAAGAGTTAAAGATTTTATAGAAAATCCGTCAGATTCAATAACCGATTGGAGCGGTACAAAATACGATTATGCTAGTTTGGATTTGTTTGTGCATTATTTAGTTGATCATTACGGCATTAACGTGCTGACAGATTCATTGAAATCCGGTTTTGTTGGTGTAGATAGCATAAATAAAGCTCTTTCTAAAGAAGGAGCCAAGGAAAACTTTAGCCAAATTTTTACCAACTGGACTATAGCTCTTGCGGTAAACGATTGTTCCCAAAATTCACAGTATTGTTATTTGAACCCAAAACTTAACAGTTTAAGAGTAAATCCAACTCTTATTTTCTTACCTTTAGCCGGAAGCAGTTCTTTGTCTGCTACAAATGTTACTAAAAATTGGTCAGGGAATTGGCAAAAGATTATTGGAGGTAGCGGGGATTTAAAATTAGAATTTTCCAGCATAGCCGGACTTAATTTTCAGGTGCCTTATATAATCTACGACAAGAGCAACAGTTATTCGGTTAATTTTTTAACACCAGACCAAAATGAAAAAGGTGAAATTAATATAAAAGATTTTGGAACAAAATATAGCTCTCTTATAATTATTCCTTCATTGCAGACAAAACTTTCCGGCTTTGATGACCCAGACCTTATTTACCCGTATAGTTTTACAGTTTCCATTACCGGCAAAGATTCTGGCACCGACCAAGCATTAATACAAAAACTTTTAGCGCAAATAGATGTTTTGAAAGCTGAAATAGCCAGAATTTTGGGGCAGAAAGTGGTTTTGCCAACGCAATCAAGTTGTTTACAGATAAATAATAATCTTTATCTTGGAGCATCTGGTGTAGAGGTAAGTTGCTTGCAGTCATTTTTGAAAAATCAGGGCGTAGATATTTACCCAGAAGGTTTTGTTACCGGTAATTTTGGTAAACTGACTCAGCAGGCTGCAATAAATTTTCAGAAAAAATATGGAATACCTCAAACAGGGTACGTGGGCATTATTACAAGAACAAAAATAAATCAGCTTTTAAATGGAGGATAAAATTTTACAGAAATTACCCGGAGCGCAGAAAAATGTTCTGCTTGCAAAATATACTACTTATAAAATTGGCGGGCCGGCTAAATATTTTTTTGTTGCAAAAACAAAAGAAGACTTAATGAACGCAATAAAAATAGCCAAGGAAGCCAAGTTGCCGGTTTTCATTTTAGGAGGCGGAAGTAATTTGCTGATTTCTGAAAAAGGATTTAAGGGGTTGGTAATAAAAATAGATATTTCTAACATAGAATTTAATGTAGATAAATCATTTGTGGGAGCTGGGGTCAACATAACAAAACTGTCATATCTTTCAGCTGAAAAAGGACTTTCAGGGTTAGAATGGGCCTCGGGCATGCCGGGAACCGTAGGAGGAGCAATTTATGGCCATGCTCAAGCTTTTGGGACTAAAGTTTCTGAGGTTATAGAAAGCGTTGAGGCCGTAGACTCTAAAAGTTTTAAAATTGTTAATCTTACAAAAGAGCAGTGTAAGTTTTCTTTGAAAAATAGTGTTTTTAAAAAAAACAGGAATCTAGTTATTATTTCCGCTGTTTTACATTTTAAACCAGAAGATGCAGAAAAAATAAAAAGTAAAATAAAAGAATTTTTAGAATATAGAAAAACCAAACACCCTACCAATTTTCCTTCAGCAGGCTCGGTGTTTGTAAATCCTGAAATAAAAATTAAAAACAAAAAATTATTGGAAAAATTTCCGGAGTTAAAAGAGTTTAATGAAAAAGGAACCATACCGGCAGGTTTTCTTATTGCAAAGTCTGGTTTAGCCGGAAACAAAATAGGGAATGCTCAAATTTCTGAAAAGCATGCTAATTTTATAATTAATCTTGGCGGGGCAGATGCAAAAAGCGTAATGGGGCTTATTAAATTAGCGCAAAAGAAAGTTAAAAAGAATTTTGGCGTGTTGCTTGAGCCCGAGGTTCAATTTATAGGGTTTTGAAACATTTTATAGTTAAAATACGTAATTATATATACTATTAATAAAGTAAGGCGTTCAGCGTAAATTAGACCACCTAATGTATAAGATACAACAGGGTCTAATTTCCGAAGCAAATCTGCTCGCCTCGCTCGCAGACCCGTGAAAATTATAATCAAAGCAAAAAATTTGGAGCAGAGTGAGGCATTAAATAAATTTATCGAAGAAAAATTTTTTACATTAAAAAAATTTATAGATATACTAAAACGCCCAGACGAAGGAAAAACACTGGCTGAGGTATTTGTTGAAGTGGAAAAAGAAAGCAGACACCACAGAAAAGGAGAAATTTTTTTGGTAAAAGCTCAAGCTATTTTGCCCGGCAGAAGCATAATGGCAGAAGCCAAAGAAGAGGATTTATTTAAAGCGGTTATAGCCGCAAGAGATGAATTAAGAATGGAAATTGAAAAGTATAAAGTTAAAAAAGTTGATAAAAATCGCAGAGAGCAAAGAAAAGCAAAAACAGAAATAGAAAGATAATTATGAAAAAACAATTTTTAATTTTAACTTGCTCTATAATTATTATTGTCCTTATTTTATGCGGAGTATTTGTTTCGCAATATTTAGGATCAAGCAAAACAAGTTTTTCTAAAATATTTGTTAGCAGTAAAGATTTTGTTGGGCCAAGAAGCAATGTTAATGTTGGCACGCCCGCCGAAGCCGGGTTTAACGATTTTTCTGTTGTTGTGCCGGGAGTTATTTCACGCTCGGGCCAGCCGACATTGCAGGAATTCCAATGGCTTAAAGCTAACGGTTGGAAAAGCGTTATTGATTTAAGGAAAAACAAAGAATATGGCGAAGTTGCCAATGACCAAGATATCAAAGGTTTTTCTGATTTAGGGTTTAATTATTTATGGCTTCAAATAACTGACGGATCAGTTCCCACAATTGCACAAGCAAAACAATTTTTAGCCTTTGTATCTAATTCTGCAAATCAGCCTATTGAAATTCACTGCAGAAAAGGTGTTGGCAGGGCAGGGACAATGACAGCTTTGTACCGCTATCAAATTCAGGGCTGGCCCATGGACAAAGCAATTTCCGAATCAAGATTATATAGCGGAGGTGTTAATTTAAAGCAAACAGCTTGGCTAAACAATTGGGCCAAGAACAACCCTCACTAAAATTTTAAAACCGCCCCTAAAAGGCGGTTTTTTATTGAATAAATGCGGTTTTTCGTATAGTATAACAGAATACCAATATGTCATTTCTATCTAAAATTTTTGGAGATTCTAACGAAAAGTTTGTAAAAAGTCTCCAGCCAATTATTGAGAAAATAAATTCTTTTGAGCCTGAGTTTAAAAAGCTTTCAGCAGGGCAGTTAAAAGACAAAACAAAAGAATTTAAAGAAAGATTAATTAAAGGAGAAACCCTGGACGAAATACTTCCAGAGGCTTTTGCGTTGGTCCGCGAGGCTGGAAAAAGGACTTTAAACCAAAGGCATTTTGATGTGCAGTTAATAGGCGGAATTGTGCTTCACCAGGGGAAAATAGCTGAGATGCGCACAGGAGAAGGTAAAACCTTGTCCGCTACGCTACCGGCCTATTTAAACGCTCTAATGGGCCTTGGGGTGCATATTGTGACTGTAAACGACTATCTGGCCAAAAGAGACATGGTTTGGATGGGGCAGGTTTTTGACGCCTTGGGAATGACCGCAGGGTGTATTGTTAACGAGTCTGGATATGTATACGACGCCAACTATAAAGACGAAGAAAAGGATAAACAAAGAGATATAACCGGAAACTTTAAAGTGGTTCAGGATTATCTGAAACCGGTTGAAAGAAGGCAAGCCTATGCCGCAGATATCACTTATGGAACCAATAATGAATTTGGCTTTGATTATTTGAGAGACAACATGGTTTATGCTAGCGGGCAAGAAGTTCAGCGCGGACATAATTTTGTTGTTGTTGATGAAGTGGACTCAATTTTAATTGATGAGGCGCGCGTGCCATTAATAATTTCCGGAGAAGCTGAAGAGGCAACAGAAAAATATTATACTTTTTCAAAAGTTGTAGACCCTTTAGAAAAAAGTTTAGATTACGAGCTTGATGAAAAAATGAAATCAGCTGTTTTTACAGACCAAGGCCAAAATAGAGTTGTAAAAAGTTTGGGATTTGACCCGTGGTTAGACAATGACATTACAACAACGCACCAATTAGAGTCGGCGTTAAAAGCAAAAGCATTATTTTTAAAAGACAGAGATTATACGGTTAAAAATGGGGAAATTTTAATTATTGATGAATTCACCGGAAGAATTTTGCCGGGCAGAAGATGGTCTGCTGGTTTGCACCAGGCCGTGGAGGCAAAAGAGGGAGTGATTGTAAGGCCCGAGTCCATAACAATGGCAACAATTACATTCCAGAATTATTTTAGAATGTATAAAAAAATATCCGGAATGACAGGAACCGCTTTAACCTCTGCTGAAGAATTTGATAAAGTTTATAAATTGGAAGTTGTGGCAATTCCTCCACACAGACCAACAATAAGACAAGATTTTGCTGACAAAGTTTTTAAAACAGAAACCGGAAAATTTACAGCTGTTATAAGAGAAATTGAAGAGTTAAATAAAAAAGGTCAGCCCATTTTGGTTGGGACAAGGTCTGTTGAAAGAAATGAATATTTAGGAAAACTTTTAGAAACAAAAGGAATTACTCACAATATTTTAAATGCTAAGAACCACGAAAGGGAAGGAGAAATTATTGCTCAGGCAGGAAAAAGGGGGGCTGTAACCATTGCTACAAACATGGCTGGTAGAGGAGTGGACATTATTTTGGGTGGAAATCCGCCAACTATTGAAATAACAGAAGAAGTAAAAAAACTTGGAGGGTTGCACGTAATTGGAACCGAAAGACACGACGCCAGAAGAATTGATAACCAGTTGCGCGGAAGGTCGGGCAGGCAGGGAGATCCTGGTTCAACGCAGTTTTTTGTTTCTTTGGAAGATGACTTAATGAGAATTTTTGGTGGAGACAGAGTGAAATCTTTAATGGACATGTTGAAAATGCCAGAAGACGAACCAATTCAGGCCGGGATGATTTCCGGAGCCATTGAATCTGCCCAAGAAAAAATTGAAGGTTTTAATTTTGACGCAAGGCATCATTTGCTAGAATATGATGATGTTTTGAACAAACACAGAGAAATTATTTATAAAAAGAGAAAAGAATTTTTAGAAAGTGCGGATTTGAAAGAAAAAGTTTTGGCAATGTTGCAGAAAGCTGGATTTACTGAAGAAGACTACAATAAAAAGGAAAAAGAGTTGGGAGCTGAAAATATGAAACAAATGGAAAGAGCTGTTTGTCTGCGCGTTTTAGATTTGCTTTGGCAGGAGCACTTGTCTTACATGGACCACATTAGAGACTCTGTAAGATTGCGAGCATATGGCGGAAGGGACCCTTTGGTTGAATACAAAAATGAAGGTCATAAAGCATTCGGACAATTATTGGCAACCATTGATGCCAACATTGCAGAGAATATTTTAAAAGCTGGTTTGCCAACCAAACAAAATCAAATGCCACAATCGCATGCCATTGAATCGGGCAAGAAAAAAATTGGCAGAAACGATTTGTGCCCGTGCGGTTCTGGAAAAAAATACAAACACTGCCATGGCAAATAAAAAAGCCCTTCTCAAAAGAGTTGGGCGATGCAAAATAGGAGATTATCCGACCAGGCGCGCTAATTCGTCATCTCCAGCTGGAAGCTTAATGTGCATGTGAAAGTGCGGGTTGGTGCCAATAGCAGGACCGTTAGCATCTACGCGGTATCTGCCGGGTTCGCAAGCAAGTTTTTCAGCCAGCGCGAATGCCAGAAGCCTCAATTCAGAGCGTTCTTCTTGAGTCAGGCCTGCCCACTTGAGTTGCCTGCCTAACTCGAGAATCAAATGTCTGCTCTTGGGGTCCTTGAGATTGCTGTCGGGCTTTCGGCAAGGAACAAGATGCCATAATTTTCCGGACGATAAAAGGCCACGTTTCACTTCGACGGGTTCTGTCGTTTCCATTTGCGGTCTCCTTTCAAGGTTTAATGTGCTAGGATTAATATAGAGTAAAAAAGATTTATTGTCAATGAAAAGAATAAGCAAAACTACTCATTGGATTAAAGATTATTTGTATGCATTGGGCAGGCATTTTTTATTTTATAAACCAATTGAAAAATATGTATGGCCGGTTAAAAAAGAAAAGTCGCCAATTATTCTAATTCCCGGACTTTTTGAAAAGCATGATTTTCTTGAAGCATTTGCGGATTCGCTTTCATTGGCGGGTCATCCGATTTATTTTTCAAAAAATCTTGGGCGAAATGTTAAGGATATTTCTAAATCTGCTGAATTAGTTAGAGATTTGATAAAAGAAAAAGATTTGCGCAGCGTGATTATTGTAGCCCACAGCAAGGGCGGGCTGATAGGTAAATATTTATTGGGTTTTGAAAATAGTGATGATAGAATTAAAAAATTAATTACAATTGCAACGCCGTGGAAGGGGAGCAGTTTATTTATACTCAATTTACATAAAAGTTTTAAAGAATTACGGCCAATGAGCGATATTTTAAACAAACTTTATGAACAAAAGCAGGTTAATCATAAAATTGTTTCTATATATGGAGAGTCTGATAACGTTATTTGGCCGGTAGAGAGTTGTCACTTAGAGGGCGCTAAAAACATTCAAGTGGAAAATCATGGACATCATAAAATTCTTTTTGATAAAAAAGTTGTTGACATTGTAATGTCAGAAGTAGAAAAATAAAAAATGGCAATTAAAAAATTAGTATTATTTTTATTTATAGTTGTAGCATTTGGAGCTGGCGTATATTTTAAAAACGATGTTTTAAGGTTTTATAATAATTTTGATAAGCAGGTTAAAAATTTTCAAAAAACAGATATTGGTTCTGTTATTACGCAAGCCGGCAAGCAATTGCTAACTCCGCCTCCATTAAATATAGGAGGCTTTATGAAGCCGGTTGTATTATTGCAAAGCAAAATTATTACAGAAACAAATTTACAAAGGCAAGGAAATGGAAACTTACCGGCTTTAGCAGAAAACATAAAGCTTGATGAGGCGGCTGCTGCAAAAGCCAATGATATACTTTTAAAACAATATTTTGAGCACGTCTCTCCTACGGGAATTGATCCGGGTAAATTAGTGCAGAATTATGGGTATGAATATATTTTGGCAGGAGAAAATTTAATTTTAGGAAATTTTTCTTCTGAAAAAGAAGTTTTGCAGTATTGGATGAATAGCCCCGGTCATAGAGCAAATATTTTAAACAATAGATACACAGAAATGGGAGCTGCAATTGTAAAAGGGAATTATAAAGGAGATACTGTTTGGATTGGAGTGCAGGAATTTGGTTTGCCATTATCTACCTGCGCTCAGCCAAGTGTTGAATTGAAAAATCAAATTGATTTTGATAAAACAAAACTAGACAGCTTATTGTCACAGATAAATCAAGAAAAAAATCAGATTGACGGCGCAGACCAACGTTCTTCGATTTATAATCAAATGATTGACGATTATAACCAGATAATTGCGCAGTATAATTCGTTGGCGGAAACTTTGAAAGGAGTTATCGCTACATATAATAATCAAGTTAATATTTTCAATGGTTGCGTCAACGGTAAATAAAATATGGATTGCCCATTTTGCGAAGAAAAAAATATAAAACCAAAAACTATTTATAAAAATAAACTTGTTTTTGCTTTTCCAACAAATATTCCTATTACTCCGGGTCACACATTAATTTGTCCGGTAAGGCACATATCTAAAATAGATGATTTAACCGTAAACGAATTTAAAGCAATCAATGCTCTTATTATAAAAATAAAAAATAGTTTGATAAAATCTTTTGGTGCAGAAGGTTTTAACATTGCCTGGAACGAAGGAATATCAGCTGGGCAATCAGTAAGTCACCTACACATTCATATTGTTCCCAGAAGAGCGGGCGACAAAGGGGTTTATAAATATGACCCGCGGGAATTTTTGTACAGGCCTGGTTCGCGGGAGATAACTCCAAAGGAAGAATTAATATCTGTTGCAAAAAATATTAAAAAATATTTAAGTTAAAAATGAAAATAGCGATTGTTTCGGATACGCATAATAATATGGCCACTTTTAAAAAAGCCATTGATTGGATAAAAAAGGAAAAAATCCAATTGATTTTGCATTGCGGAGATATATCCAGTCAAGAAACAATTGATGAGGCTAAAAAATATTTTGGTAATGATATTAAATTTGTAAAAGGTAATGCTGACTGGGATTTAGATTTACCAGACAAAATAGAACTGGATTTCAACGGTAAAAAAATTGTTTTCACTCATTTCCCAGAAATTGCAAAAAAGTTGGTGCAGTCAGGAAAATTTGATTTAGTTTTCTATGGGCACACGCACAGAGCTTGGGACGAACTGATTGGAAAGTGTCACATGATAAACCCCGGTGAGTTAGCAGGACAATTTTATAAACCCACTTTTGCGGTTTACGACACAGAATCTGGAAAAATGGAGCTGAAGATTTTAGAAAAGCTATAAATACAAATAGGCGCGGTTGACTATTTTTAGGAGTGGGGCTATAATACTTAATTACTTAAATAACTTTAAATAAATTAACATCTAAAAAGATGCAACAGAAATATTATATTTTCATCGGAGTTTTGGTCTTGGCAGTTTTAGCCGGGATTTTTTCATATCCAAATTATTATAACAAAGGAGTTGATTCCGTAAATCACAAGCTTTCGTGGACAATTCCTCATTTTCCTGAAAAGCCATATATTCTTGGCCTTGATTTACAGGGCGGAGTTAGTTTGGTTTATCAGGCAGATTTGAGCAAAACCATTGATAAAACCGGAGCAATGTCAGGGTTGAGAGACGTAATTGAAAGAAGAGTTAACATGTTTGGAGTTTCTGAACCAGTTGTTGAAATTCAGGGACAAGACAGATTGGTTGTTGAGCTTCCGGGAGTTACAAATGTTGAACAGGCAATTCAAATGATTGGCCAGACCCCATATTTGGAATTTGATGAGCAAAGAACAGCCGATGAAACAAAAGTTATTACAGATAAAATAAAAGAAGTTCAGGATGCACAAGCAAAAAAACAAGATGTTTCAAAAATTAAGGATTGGCAAATAGTTTTAGAAAATCCTTATTTCAAACCAACAGATTTAACAGGAAAATATTTAACAAAAGCAGTTGTTATTTTTGACCCTACAACCTACAAACCTCAAATTCAATTGCAGTTTAATGACGAAGGGTCTAAAATTTTTGCAGACATAACAGGAAGAAACATTAAAAAACCAATTGCAATCTTTTTGGACGGAGCTTCTATTATAGATACAAATGGCGATGGAAAAATTGATGGGCAAGACATTTATGCCCCAATTGTGCAAGATAAAATTATTGGAGGAAAAGCAGTTATTACAGGAGACATGTCAAGCCAAAAAGCTAATTCAATTGCTTCAAGATTAAATTCCGGAGCTTTGCCGGTTAAAATAGGTTCTCCAATTTCTCAACAGACCGTTGGGCCAACTCTTGGCTCTGTATCACTGCAGAAGTCGCTTTTAGCGGGCATATACGGCCTTATAGCAGTTGTGATATTTATGATAGTGTTTTATAGGTTTCCGGGCCTGTTGGCCAGCTTGGCCCTTGTAATATACGTAGCAATAACCTTGGCCATATTTAAGTTAATTCCTGTAACAATGAGCTTGTCTGGAATTGGAGGTTTTGTTCTTTCTATTGGTATGGCCGTTGACGCAAACATTTTGATTTTCGCCAGAATGAAAGAAGAAATAAAATCTGGGAAAGGATTAGCTCCGGCAATTGACGAAGGATTTAGAAGGGCATGGCCGTCAATTCGCGACTCAAACTTTAACTCATTGATTGTTTGCGCAATTTTATTTACAGTGGCAACTTCATTTATTAAAGGATTTGCTTTCACGTTGGCTTTGGGTATTCTTGTAAGCTTGTTTTCAGCAATATTTATAACAAGAATTTTCTTAATGGTTTTTGTAGGCAAGTGGGCCGAAAAAGCCAAATGGATTTTATAACACGCTCGGCAACAAACTTTTTTCCGGCTTTCAGGCACTCCGTGTCTCTGAGGCCTACAAAAAGTTCATTGCCTCGCTTTAAAAAACATGCAATTTAACTTCACAAAATATTCAACATTCTATTATGTAATTTCAGGGCTTTTAATAGTCGCCACAATTGTTTCCTTGTCTATGTTCGGATTAAAGTTTGGAATTGAGTTTGTGGGCGGAAGCAACATGGAAGTAGATTTCCAAAAAGCTAGGCCGGCTAACGATGCAATTCAAACAACTTTAAAAATGTTTAATTTAGGAGACATAACAGTTCAACCTACCGGGACAAATGGAGCTGTTTTGCAATTTAAAGGAGTGGACGAAGCAACACACCAGCAAATATTAGCAGAATTAAATAAGGCTTTCCCAGTTGCAGAAAAGAGTTTCCAATATATTGGCCCCTCAATTGGGCAGGAATTAAGGAATAAAACAGAGTTGGCGATTGTTTTAGCATTGGTAGCAATTACTTTGTATATTGCTTTTGCTTTCAGAAAGGTTTCAAGACCGGTCAGTTCATGGAAATATGGTATTACTTCTTTAATAGCATTGTTTCACGACGTGTTAATTCCAATTGGAGTATTTTCACTTTTGGGTCATTTTTATAATGTTGAGATTACAATTCCAATTGTTGCAGCTTTGCTGACAATTCTTGGATTTTCAGTTCACGACACCATTGTTATTTTCGACAGAATTAGAGAAAACATTTTGAGAAGGGGAATGGGGCAGTTTGAAGACACAGTAAACTGGTCTTTAACGCAGACATTAGGCAGGTCAATTTCTACAGTTGTGACAGTTGAATTTGTGTTGGTGTCACTTTTCTTTTTGGGAGGAGAAACCTTGAAATATTTCGCATTGGCGTTAATTATTGGTATAACTTCAGGAGCATATTCTTCCATATTTATTGCCAGCCCGTTATTGGTTAGCTGGTATAAGTGGTCAGCCCATAGAGAATTAAATAAAGTATCAAAGAGGTAATTAGGGGTTGTTTTGCCTTGCCTATTGACATAGTTTGGCTATTATGATAGACTATAACAATAAGGCAGTAAATCGCCTTTCATAAGATGAAAAAAGTTAATTATTCACAAATATACCAGAAGTTCACCAAAGGACTTAGCCCAAAGACTAAGGATATTTTTGATCGCAGATTTGGGGTGAAAACAGGTGAGCCTGAGACTTTGGAAGCCATTGGTAAGACATTGGGCATAACCAGAGAAAGAGTACGCCAAATAGAAGAGGCTGGTTTTAACTTTGTAAGAAAAAATAACAAAGAAGCTTTGGATGCTATTTATGCAGATTTTGCCAATTATTTTCAAAACCAGGGAGGTTTCAAAAAAGAAGAAATTGCTTTAGAAGAAATGGGAGGTAAAAATCAGAAGCCGTATGTTTTATTTTTGTTAACACTGGGTGAACAGTTCTCTAAAGTTTGCGAAAAGAAAGATTACCACTATTTTTGGTCAAATCTTCCAAGCGCTCAGGACAAAGTTAAAGCAACTTTGAACTCATTAGTTTCTCAGATGCAGAAAGTTGGAAAGCCAATTGTTGCTAAAGATTTTTATGCAGAAGTAGCTTCAAAACAGGGACTTTCACAGGCAGCTTCAGCTTCATATCTTGAAATTTCAAAAAGAATTCAGTTAAGCAGAGAAGGAGGTTTGGGATTAGTTGAGTGGCCTGAAATAAAACCAAGAGGAGTAAAAGACAAAGCATTTTTGGTGTTTAAAAAACATGGAAAGCCTTTGCACTTTACAGATGTTGCAAAATTAATAGACAAGTTTGACTACAACATGCCAAACAAGAAAACCTATCCTCAAACAGTTCATAACGAACTTATAAAGGATCCAAGGTTTGTGTTGGTGGGCAGAGGAACTTATGCCTTGGCAGATTGGGGATATGTTCCGGGAACCATTAAAGACATAATTACAAAAGTTTTGTCAGGAACAAACCAGCCTATGCACAAAGACGAAGTTGTAAAACAAGTCTTGGCTCAGAGATTGGTTGCTAAAAATACTGTGTTAATGAATTTAAACAATAAAACTCATTTTGACAAAAATTCAGGCGACAAGTATTTCTTAAAAGGAGTACAACAGAACTAATAAAGAAATTTAAAAACAAAAACCCCCGTAATACGGGGGTTTTTGTTGTAAAAAAAAGCAGTTAAGGTCAACTGCTATTTCAGAAAACTTCGTAGGCTCTCTGAATAATACTTTGAACTCTCCATGGCCTGAGGTTGGCAACAGATCCAATAAACACGGAAGATGCACCCATCTCGCGAAGACAAGTAACGTCCTCTGGCGAAAGAATACCTCCACCCACATTTATTGGTTTTGTTAAGCCAGCTTTCCTGGCCTTAAGGACCCATTCAGCGACTAGGGGAAGCAACGGAGCTCCGGAAAGTCCTCCTCCTCCAAATTCAGCTAACGGTGAAACGTCAGATCCGAACAATCCTTTCCAATCAATTTTGTCTGGAAGTTTACCCCACGGGATTGTATTGGAAACGCAAATTGCGTCGCAACTGGTATGTTCTGAAATTTTCTTTGCAGTTTCTACCGGAGTCAAGATGTTGAACTTGGGCATTTGAGGTATTTTGAGTGCAGAAGCCATATCGAGTCCGGTTGTTACTTCGGCCACAAGACAGCTTGTGTCTAGGCCAACATTTGGGCAAGAAAAGTTTATTTGCAGACCCACGGGAGCATTAAAGTCTGGCAGGTATTTTGCAAATAAAGCTACAAACTGTTCCAGTTCGGCGAGTCGTTCTTTTGGCGTTGATGCAACTGACATAAAGGAGATGAAGAATGGCTCTGTTTTTTGTTGCCAGCGTCTTGTTTCGAAAAGAGTTTTAGCTCCTGGTCCGGAAAGTCCTACGGCGTTGAGCATAATTCCCAGGCGGAACATTCTCATAGACAAAGTGATATTTCCGTAATGGAAGTTTGGTAAAATGCATCTTGGTGAAAACTCCTTGGGTCTTAAGCCGTCGCCAGTCATTGGCATGTTGCCTTGCTTTGCTGATGGCACCAGCCTTGCATTTAGAGTGGTTGTTTTTGCCACAAAAGTAGAGCCATAGAAGTGTAGACCGGAAAGCCTGAGAAGTTCGTGGTGAATATATCCTTCGCCGAAAAATCCTTCTACGCCAGAAGCGTCGAGTATTGGTCCAAAATCAATTTCGCGCAGTTTCATTTTAGTCCTTGGGGTTGGTTGTTAAATCAAAGTTCTAAATGTTTATTAACATAAAAAATTAGATTAGTAAACTATCAAATAAAAAAGCGACTACTTGCGTAATCGCGGACTGGCTTAGTCTGCCATTTTCCAATGCAGAGTTTTGCCTGCCATAAATGGGACTATGCCCGAATATTCACTGGGGACAGTCCAATCCTGTTTGACTAGTTGGATACGTTTGGTGTTGCGGGGCAAGCCATAGAATCTTGCGCCAAATGTAGAAGCGAAGTTTTCCAGTAAATCCAACCTGCAGAATTCTTCGAATAGTTGAACCAGTAAAGGAAGCGCAACCGGTGCGTTGAAAACTCCTGCGCAACCGCAGGCGCATTCCTTTTTCTCTTTTAAATGGGGCGCGCTGTCTCCGCCATAGAAAAATTTTGGACTTCCACTGAAAGCCGCTTCACGTAACGCCATTCTATCTTGCGGGCGTTTTGCAATTGGTTTGCAGAAATGGTGAGGCGAAAGCATTCCGCCAACAACGTCGTCGAGCGTAATCATTAAATGGTGTATGGTAATGGTTGCAGCCACGTTGTCGAACATTTTTACAATATCCACAGAGTCGCTGGTAGTGATGTGCTCGAGCACAATTTTCAGGTCAGGGAATTTTTCTGCAATAGAAATTAGGGTTGAATGGAATTTTTTCTCTCTCTCCATACAGAACACTTCTGGTTTTGGGGATTCTCCATGCAAGAGCAGAAGCATTCCACATTCTTGCATTGCCTCTAAAACTCCATAGATTCTTTTGAAATCTTGGACACCGTTTTGGGAGTTTGTTGTTACTCCGATAGGGTAAAC